>NZ_PSVI01000087.1:0-8562 GCF_002931415.1 Rathayibacter sp. AY1E8 | reverse complement strand
GCGACGGTCTGCGCGATCGCGGTGATCTCGAAGGTCTGGACCGCCCGCGCGGTGCCGTAGGTGGCGTCGCGGTAGTGGATCGCCGTCAGCGTGCAGGTGCCCGCGGAGTCGAACCGGACGGCGCCGTTCTCGCCGTCGGAGCAGGCGCCCGAGACGCTGAGCACCGAGGGGCCGGAGGACGGGCCGCGCGTGAAGGCGGGGGTGAAGGATCCGCCGACCTCCGCGTCGGTCGGGACGGCGGTCGTGAACGACACGGAGCCGGGCGCGTAGCCGACCTCCACCTCCTGCACGGCGGGCCGGGCGCTGTCGTACTGCCGGTTGCCGTTCTGGTAGGCGAAGACGCCGCAGACGCCCTTCGTGGTGAAGGTGACCACGCCGTCCTTCGCGGAGCACGTCGCGGTGGTGAGGAGGAACGGAGCGATGCCCGAGGCGCCGCCCTCGATCACCGGGCGGTACGTGTCCCCCAGGACGGCGCCGACCGGAGGCGCGCTCGTGATCCGGACCGTCTGCGGGAGGAAGTAGATCGAGTACTCCTGCTCGGCGTGCCGTGCGGGCCAGTAGCCGTCTCCGGGCTGGTCGAGGGACAGCACGCAGAGCCCGGCCCCGTCGTTCCGCACGGTCACGCCGTCCGGGAGGATCGAGCAGTCTCGGCTCGCGGAGAGCACGGGCACGCCCTTCGACGGGCCGGGCACGATCGTCGGCCGGTACGTCTCG
Source organism: Rathayibacter sp. AY1E8 (assembly GCF_002931415.1). Lineage (NCBI taxonomy): Bacteria > Bacillati > Actinomycetota > Actinomycetes > Micrococcales > Microbacteriaceae > Rathayibacter > Rathayibacter sp. AY1E8. Next base: position 7,848 of record NZ_PSVI01000087.1, on the reverse strand, counting down.
AGCGACATCGCGTGCGGGGGCGCGGTGCTCCCGAAGGAGAGGTTTCCCTCGGGAGTCCCGACCGTGATGATCTGCCGGACCTGCGGAGCGGCGTCGTGTCGATCGTCCGCGGCCTGGTCGATCGTCACCGTGCAGGTGCCGTCTCCGAAGAACGTCACCACGTCGTCCGCGATGGTGCAGTTGCCGTTCTCGATCACCGCGATCACGAGCGGATTGCCCGAGCCGCCGCCGGTCGCCTCGACCGTGTACCGGTCGTCGGTGAACACCCGGTCGGGCGGAGTCGAGGTGACGACGACGGTCTGGGGGATCCGCGAGACCGGGACGAAGCGCACCAGGCCGTCGGCGGCCGCGTACACGTCGTCGCCCGGCTGGTCGAACTGCACGCCGCAGGTCGAGGGCTCGGTGTAGGTCAGGATCTGCGCACCCGTCGCGTCAGGGGCGACGGTGCAGCCGAAGAAGGTCCTGACGAGCACCGGCAGTCCCGAGCTCGAGGTCGCCGTGGCGACGCCGGTCGACTCCAGGACGCCGGTCTTCGGCACCGCGACCGTCAGCGTCTGCGACGCCTTCGCGACCTCGAGATCGAAGGAGGCGCGCCCCGCGGTGTAGTGGTCGTCGCCGGCCTGATCGGCGGTCACGGTGCAGGTGCCGCCGCGCGTGAAGGTCACGACGCCGTCGGCGATCGCACAGGAGCCGGTCGCTCCGATCGAGACGGGGCTCCCGGAGCCGCCGCCGGTGGCCGTCGGGGTGAAGGTGCCCAGCGCCGTCGGCGCGGTCGGCCGTGAGGAGGTGAAGGCGACCGTCTGCGAGAACTTCCGGACCGTGATCCGGAACGAGGACGTGCCGGTGTTGCCGGCCTCGTCGTCCGCGGTGCAGTCGACCGTCGTGTCCCCGATCGGGAAGACGCTCCCCGAGGCGGGCGTGCAGGTCGAGCCCACGGCTCCGTCGACCGCGTCCTCCGCGGAGGAGGCGAAGGTGACGACGGCGCCGGAGACGTCGGCCGGCTCGGCCGTGACGGCGGCGGGCACGGTCACGACGGGGGCCGAGCGGTCGGCCAGCGCGAAGGTGCCGGGGATCGACCGGAGGGTGTAGTTCGGCCCCGCGTCGCCTCCGTCGCACCGCGTGACGTAGTCGCCGACGGGCGTGCGCGCTCCGATCGTCACCTTCCCGGTGCCGTCCGCCGTGTAGTAGGCGCCGGTCGGCTCGGTGACGAACCGGTCGGTTCCTGCGAAGCCGTCGGCCGTGCAGGTGACCGTCGGGGCGGTCGCGGTGCCGTGCGCCTGCGTCCCGGGGCTCGACGCGGTCACCGAGAGGGGCGCCGGCGAGATCGTGAGCGCGCCGTCGATGGTGATCAGCTGTCCCGAGGGGTTCGTCAGGCCGGAGCAGCGCGTGGGGTAGCGGCCGACGGGGGTCGTCGCGGAGAGCGCCAGCGGCGTCGTGAATCCGGTGTCGGACGCCGCGAAGGCGCCGCAGGAGACCGTCCCCGAGGGGGAGCCGGTCACGGAAGCGGTGATCGCGGGGGGAGTGGATCCGTAGGTCGACGAGGGCGAGGAGGCGGTCACCATCGGGACGGCCGCGACGATGCGCAGCGCGCCGTCCTTGTACCCCGCGATCGTGTAGTCGCTGCTGACCTTCGCGCCGCTGCACCGCGTGGTGAAGGTGGTGAAGGTGGAGGTGGGCCAGTTCGGGATCAAGCGGTAGATGACGTCGTCCGCCGTGACGATCGGCCGGTAGACGCCGGCCGTGAGCGGGGCGCCGAAGGTGTCGGTGCCGACGAAGGCGGCCGTGCAGCGCAGGTCGGGGGACGGCGCGCCTCGCGGGTAGTCGACCGTCGGGGCGGTCACCGTGAGCGCCTTCGGCTTCGCCGTGAAGCTCTGCAGGGGCTCGCCCGCCCAGCCCAGAGGAGCGAGCGCGTCGAGCCTCGCCGCGAGCGTGCAGACGCCGGCGTGGAGCACGGTCACCCTCATGCCGCTGACGGAGCAGGTCTCGGCGGTCCTGCTGCTCAGGACGATCGAGCGGCCGGGCACATCGACGGCCTGCGCGTAGGGGCTCGCGTCGAAGGAGTCGCCGTACGCCTTCTGCGGGAGCGTCGACAGGTCGAAGCGCACGCCGCCCACCGCCACGGTGGCCGGCTCGCTGCGGACGCTGCCCCCGCAGGTGGTCAGGGTCGCCCGGTAGCGGTAGGAGCCGGTGGGATCGGGGCCGGCCTCGAGGAACGCGGTCCCGTCCTCCCGGGCGCCTGCCCGGCCGAGCGCGGGCTTCCACGTGGCGCCGCCGTCCGTGGACCTCTCCCAGGACACGGCGGGGATGCCGCCGTAGACGGCCGAGACGCTCACGCCCATCGTCAGCGTGTAGATCTGGTTGGTGACGCCCGCGATGTCCGAGGGCTGCCGGGTGATGACGGGTGCCGCGGCGCACGCGCGCACCTCGTGGCGCAGAGCGGGGAGCGCCGACCAGCTCCCTCGTCCCGCCTCGGCGGGGGTGATGGTGTCGGGGTAGTGCGCGCGGATCTCGTTCCAGCCCTGCGGGATGTCCCTCGTGGTCAGAACGCCGACGCCGTCCGCGTCGAGGGTCACCCTGCTGGTACCTGCACCGGTGAGGATCTCGACGGTGCCGCCGGCGGCCACCGGCCGGCCCAGGCTCGGGATGGTCACCTTCGCGGTGACGGTGACCTCCTGCCCGAGCATCGAGAAGTCGGGGGTCCGCGTCACGGTCACGGCGGTGTCGTACACCGGAGCGACCACGGGGTCGGCCGCCGTCGGGCCGGCCGTCTGCGAGATCCTCGTCACGCTCGGGTGCACGTAGCTCGAGCCGCCGCCGCCGGCGCCGGGGTCGTTCATGACGCCGAGGGTGTCGTTCATGCTGCCGAACACGTAGGGCGATCCGCCGCCGCCGCCGTACCACCAGCCGGCCCCGCCGCCGCCGCCGCTGTGGCCGGGGAACGAGCAGTTGCCGCCGCCGCCGCGGGAGGCGCCGGCGTCGGCGCCCTTGCCGTCGTTGAGGAACACGCCCCACTGGCCGTTGTTGCCGTCGGCGCACTCGCCGAAGGTGCTGTAGCCGCGGGCGCCGGGCGAGCCGCCCGAGCTCTGCCCGGCCGCGCCGCCGCCGCCGCCGTCGGCCGCGTTGTTCCTGCCGCCGTTCCCGCCGCCCCTCGCGCCGCTGCCGGCGTCGGCGTCGCCGCCGACCGAGGACCGCCCGCCGCCGCCTCCGCCGCCCGCCGCCACGGCGAGGGCGTGCTGACAGCCGTCCGAGCCGGCCGTGCTGAGGTACTGGGCGTCGCCGCCCGCGCCGCCGGAGTCGCCCCCGTAGACGCCGCCGTTCACGTAGCGCGTGGCGCCTGCCGCTCCGGCCGGGGCGCCGGTGAGGCGCCCGATCTCCAGCACCTGCCCGGGTGTGACGGGCACCTCCACGACGAGGCTGGAGCCGCGTCCGCCGGCGTTGCCCGTCCCGAGGCCGCTCGCACCCTTCCCGCCGTTCTGGCCGCTGAGGACGGCGCGGACCGTCGAGACCCCGGTCGCGGGAACGGTGTACTGCGACACCGTCGAGACCTTCGGGGAGGTGAAGCACGCGGTGCTGAAGACCGGCGCCGCCGACGCGGTCGGCGCGGCCACGACGCTGAGTCCTGCGCCCGCTACGAGCACGGCCGCGGCGACGAGGGAACGGAGGAAGGACTGGCGCATGTGCTGCTACTCCCGGCTGCTGCCGGGAGCGGGCGCCCGCGGTCGGCTCAGAGTAGGGCGGTCGTAGACCCGCGAGGAAGGCGCAAGGTACACGAACGCCCTGCTCGGGGGGTACGGGAGGCCACTTGTGCCGGAACCTCCCAGGAAGTCCCCGTGCACGTCGGGGCGGCGTCCCCGCCCTGTCGGCGCAGTGTCCCCACCCTGTCGGGGGAGTGTCCCCACCCTGTTGCGGCCGCCGCCCGGGTCGCGTAGCCTAGCGAGGTTGCGTGCATCTGCACGCGCTTGCGTGCTGCCCACCGGGCAGGAGCTCCGGCTCCGGCCGGACAGGCGGGCTGTGCGCCGACAAGTGACCTTGGGTGGGTCGGGCGGGGCTTCGTGCCGCGCGTGATCCACGGTAACCACACATGGAGGAAACCATGGCAGCAGTCTGCCAGGTGACCGGAGCCGTCCCCGGCTTCGGGCACGCCATCTCGCACTCGCACCGGCGCACCAAGCGCCGCTTCGACCCGAACGTGCAGAAGAAGACGTACTACGTGCCGTCGCTTCGCCGTAACGTCACCCTGACCCTCTCGGCCAAGGGCATCAAGGTCATCGACGCCCGTGGCATCGAGTCCGTCGTCAAGGATGTTCTCGCTCGCGGGGTGAAGATCTAATGGCCAAGCAGCAGGACGTCCGTCCGATCATCAAGCTCCGTTCGACGGCCGGCACCGGTTACACCTACGTGACCAAGAAGAACCGCCGCAACGACCCCGACCGTCTCGTGCTCAAGAAGTACGACCCCGTAGTGCGCAAGCACGTCGACTTCCGCGAGGAGCGCTAAGTATGGCCAAGAAGAGCAAGATCGCCCGCAACGAGCAGCGCAAGGTGATCGTCGACCGCTACGCCGCCAAGCGCCTCGAGCTGAAGAAGGCCCTGGTCGACCCGGCCGGGACCGACGAGACCCGTGAGGCCGCCCGCGTCGGCCTCCAGAAGCTCCCCCGCAACGCCTCGCCCGTCCGCGTCCGCTCGCGCGACGCCGTCGACGGCCGCCCCCGCGGCAACCTCACGAAGTTCGGCATCTCGCGTGTCCGCTTCCGTGACATGGCGCACCGCGGCGAGCTGCCCGGCATCACCAAGTCCAGCTGGTGACCGAGCGCCGCTAGCGGCGTGAACGATCGAAGGCCCGTGATCCATCGGATCGCGGGCCTTCGTCGTCCCGCCGGCGGACGTAAAATGTGCGGATGACCGACTCCAGCCTGCCCACCGTCGCCGAGATCGCGGCGCTCATCGACCACGCGATCCTGAAGCCCGAGCTCACCCGCGCCGAGGTCGACGCCCAGCTCGACGAGGCGCGCGCGTCCGGCGTGTTCAGCGTCTGCGTCCGCCCCTCCGACATCGCCCACTCGGTCGCCCGGCTCGAGGGCTCCGGCGTCCTGGTCGGCACGGTCATCGGCTTCCCCCACGGCACCACCTCGACCGCGGCGAAGGTCGCGGAGTCGCGTCAGGCGCTCGCCGACGGCGCGTCCGAGCTCGACATGGTCGTCAACATCGGCCGCCTCCGCAGCGGCCTGCTCCAGGACGTCGAGGACGACGTCCGCGCCGTGGTCGAGGCCGCCGAGGGCCACGTCGTCAAGGTCATCCTCGAGACGAGCCTCCTCGACGACGAGCAGGTCATCGAGGGCAGCCGGGCCGCCGAGCGCGCCGGAGCGGACTTCGTGAAGACCGCCACCGGCTTCGCGGGCGGAGGCGCGAACGAGCACGACCTCCGCCTCATGCGCGGCGCCGTCTCGGAGGCCGTCCAGGTGAAGGCGTCCGGCGGCGTCCGCGACCTCGACACGCTCCTCGCCTACCGCGGCCTCGGCGTCACCCGCTTCGGCACGAGCGGCTCCGCGACCATCCTCGGCGACCTCGCCGCGCGGCACTCGGGCGACTCCTCCGCGGCACGTGTCGACTCCGCCTCCTACTGACGGAGCGGCCGACGAGGGCCGCACCGCACCCGCCGACCGGATGACGCCGGTGCGCCTGCGCCCGGGCCGCGCCGGCCGGTGGGCGGAGCGGACCCGCCGCCCCCTCGACGAGATCGCCCGCGCCCTCAAGGAGCGCGTCTACGCGACCTTCACGGGCCTGGCCGTGGTGATGATCTACCTGGTCGGCGACCACCCCGACGCGGTCCACGCCCTCCAGAGCCTCGTGATCTCGATCATCGGGATCTCGGCCGCGGGCTTCGTCGCCGAGGTGATCGCGCACCAGGTCGTGCACGCCTCGGCGCCCTCGCGCTCCGAGACGCACACCATGCTGCGGATCGCGGGCGGGGCGCTCGCCTCGGCGTCGCTGCCGGTCCTCGCGCTCGGCGCCGCGGCGCTGGGCTGGATCGACGCGACGGTCGCGCTGCGGATCGGCGCGGGCGTCTACGTCGTCACGCTCGCGGGGATCGCCCTCATCGCCGTCGTGCGCGCGGGCCTCTCCTGGAAGGAGAGCCTCGTCTCGCTGCTCGGGATCGTGGGCCTCGGCGTGCTGGTCGTCGGCGTGCTCGCGCTCGCGCACTGATCCGGAGGCGCCGCCGCGCGTAGGCTCGGACGGATGACGTCACGCACCAGGGTCGAGCTCGGCCGCCGGGAGGACCTCGGCGCCGACTGCGCGAACTGCTTCGGCCTGTGCTGCGTCGCCCTCGCCTTCGCCCGCTCCGCCGACTTCCCGTTCGACAAGCGCGCCGGGGACCCGTGCGTCAACCTCGACGGCGAGGACGCGTGCACGATCCACCGCCGGCTCCGGCCGCAGGGCTTCGTCGGCTGCACCGTCTTCGACTGCTTCGGCGCCGGTCAGAAGGTCTCGCAGCAGACGTTCGGCGGCGTCTCCTGGCGGTCCGACCCGGCCGTGCGCGAGCGGATGTTCGCGGTGTTCCCGCTGATGCGCCGCCTGCACGAGCTGCTCTGGTACCTCGACTCCGCTCTGGCGCTGCCCGGAGTCGGCGCGCCGCTCCTCGATGAGCTGCGCGAGCGGTTCGACGCGGTGCACGCGCACACCCTCGGCGAGCCGGAGCAGGTGGTCGCGGTCGACGTCGACGCGGAGTACGGAGCGTCCCGGCCGCTCCTGATCGCGGCGAGCGCGGCCGCTCGCGCAGGAGCGGCGCCGGCTGCCCGCCGGTCGAAGGGCCGTCGACTCGCTCCGGGTGCCGATCTGGCGGGCGTACCGCTCCGGAACGCGGACCTGCGGGGAGCGGATCTGCGGGGCGCGCTCCTCCTGGCTGCGGACCTGCGGGGTGCGGATCTGCAGCGGTGCGACCTGCTCGGGGTGGACCTGCGCGATGCTGATGTGTCCGGCGCGCGGCTCGCCGAGGCGGTCTACCTCACCCAGGCGCAGGTGAACAGCGCTCGAGGGGATGCGGCGACCACGCTGCCGTCGCACTTCGAGCGCCCGTCGCACTGGGGCGGCTAGGCCGCCGGGTCAGAGGCTGCGGGGGCCGCCCAGCGACTCGTCGCCGCCCTCGTCGTCGACGCCGAGGGCCTCGACGACCTCGCGGCCGAGGAGGTGCGCGCCGCTCCAGCCCTCGATGACGCACCGGGGGAACGCCTCGCGGTCCGGGGAGCCGAGCCATGCGGCCGCGGCCTCGCGGGCCCACGCCTCGGAGGCGTACACGCCGATGATCTCGGTGCGGTCGTCCCACGGCGTCGCGGTCGAGAGGACGAAGTGGTCACCGTTCACGATCGGATCTCCTCCGGCTCTCGGGGTTCAGCGACCCCGTGGGAGTGCGGGACCGGACCGGACGCTACCCGCGGGCGGGGGAGCGCGTCTCCGGGGTCGACACGAGCGCGGATGAATGCTACGGGAACGTCGAGCGCGGCGCGATCACCCGATGGTCCCACGCAGGCGGGCGTTCAGCCCACCCAGAGCGGTCGCGATCTCGTTCTCGTCACTTCCGGGGAGGAGGGCGCCGCCCTGCTCGAGGCCGTGGCGCAGGGCCTCGACCTCCTCAGGGGGGAGGCCGCCGCTGTCGAGGAGGGCCTGGAGGGCGGCGAGGATGCCGACGAGGGCGACGGCGTCGTCCAGGTCGAGGGGGCGGACGCAGGACTTGTCCATGTCATCGCTCCTGTTCGGGTCAGGACGAGCAGGGCGCGCGGGCGCATGCGCGCGGCCGTCCGATCGGGGAGGGGCGCCTGCGGGGCGGTCGCGTCGGTCACGGCTCCATGCCACC
>NZ_PSVI01000086.1:0-9090 GCF_002931415.1 Rathayibacter sp. AY1E8 | reverse complement strand
CCGCGACCTCGCTGGCGTTCTTCGCGATGGTCGGATTCGAGGACTCCGTGAACATGGCGGAGGAGACGAAGGAGCCCAGCCGCATCTTCCCGCGCGTGATGCTCACGGGTCTCGGCATCACCGCCGTGGTCTACGTGCTCGTATCCACGCTCGCCGTCGCGATCGTCCCCGTGGGGGAGCTGGCCGGCAACGACACTCCGCTCGTCACGGTCGTCGAGGCCGCGGCGCCCGACTTCCCGATCTCGACGCTCCTGCCCTTCATCTCGCTCTTCGCCGTGGCCAACAGCGCGCTGATCAACATGATGATGGCCAGCCGCCTGCTCTACGGGATGAGCCGCCAGGGCGTGCTGCCGCCGTTCCTGCAGAACGTGCTGCGCGGACGGCGCACGCCGTGGGCCGCGATCCTCTTCACGACGGTGATCGCCCTGCTCCTCACCGCCTACGTGTCGCGCGACCCCTCCGACCCCATCGCGGTGCTCCTGGGCGGGACCACGTCGCTCCTCCTGCTGGCGGTCTTCGCCGTCGTCAACGTCTCCGTGCTGGTGCTGCGCCGGCAGCCGGTCGAGCACCGTCACTTCCGGACCCCCACCGTGCTGCCGGTGCTGGGCACGATCGCCTGCGTCTACCTGGTGCTGCCGATCACCTCGGGACGCGACACGGCCCAGTACGGGATCGCGGGGGTGCTGCTCGTGATCGGCGTCCTGCTCTGGGCGGCGACCTTCATCGACCGGCGGGTCCGCGGCTATGCGCGCACCGCGGCGATCGCTCCGGAGGAGCTCGACGCCGATCCCGCGGAGGACGCATCGGGAGCGCACAGCGACGGCATCGGCCGGTCATAGCCGATCCATAGGGAACTCCCGATACTGGAGTCATGAGCACCCCGGCCCCCTCGAAGCACCTCGCCCCCGCGCAGCGCACCCGCCTGAAGCGGGCCGACGGGACGCCGATCCGCGTCCTCGTCGTCGACGACGAGAGCACCCTCACCGACCTGCTCCAGATGGCTCTGCGCTACGAGGGCTGGGAGGTGCGCACCGCCGCCGAGGGCCGCGCCGCGATCACGATCACCCGCGAGTTCCGGCCCGACGTGATCGTGCTCGACGTGATGCTCCCCGACATCGACGGCCTCCAGGTCCTGCAGCGGGTCCGCGCGGACGGCAGCGAGACCCCGGTCCTCTTCCTCACCGCGAAGGACGCGCTCGACGACCGGATCGCCGGGCTCACCGCCGGCGGCGACGACTACGTCACCAAGCCCTTCTCCCTCGAGGAGCTGGTCGCCCGGATGCGCGGACTCATCCGCCGCAGCACCCTGCTCGCCAACGACGCGGACGACCCCGAGGTCGTCGTGGGGGACCTGGTGCTGAACGAGGACAGCCACGAGGTCCGCCGGGGCGGCGACGAGATCGAGCTGACCGCCACCGAGTTCGAGCTGCTGCGCTTCCTGATGCGCAATCCGCGCCGCGTGCTCAGCAAGGCCCAGATCCTCGACCGGGTCTGGTCGTACGACTTCGGCGGCAAGTCGAGCGTGGTCGAGATCTACATCTCGTACCTGCGCAAGAAGATCGACGCCGGCCGCTCGCCGATGATCCACACCGTGCGCGGCGCCGGCTACCTCCTGAAGCCCGCCGACCAGTGAGCCGCACCGGCCGCCCGTCGCTCGGCGACTTCGCGACCCGCTCCGCCCTCCGCAGCTCCCGCCGCGGCCGGCGCGCGCCGTGGACTCTGCGGCGGCGGATGGTCGTCGCCGTGGTCGCGCTCGTCGCGGTGACGGCGGGCGTCGTGGGAGCGGTCAGCGTGCTCTCCGCCCGCTCGATCCTCTACGGCAGCACGGACGCGTCGCTCAGCCAGTCGGTCACGCGCCTCCAGGACTTCGACGGGCCGAGCCGCTTCGGCGGGTCGAGCGCGATCGAGCAGGCCACGACCTGCCCGAGCGGATCCTTCGGCGGCGGCCCGAGCCAGAACCTCAGCACCATCACCGCCGTCCAGGGCTCGGACGGCTCCTTCATCGGCGCCTACGTCGACGCCGACGGGGTCTGCCGGCAGTTCTCGGACCCGGCCGACTCGGTGCTCGCGGCGGCCGTCGCCGCAGGGGGCGAGGAGGCGACCATCGAGCTGCCCGGGAGCCTCGGGACCTACCGCGTGCGCGCGGCGGCGGTCGAGGGCTCCGTCGTCGTCGTCGGCGTCCCCCTGGGCGAGGTCGCCGAGACGCTCGCCTCCCTCACCTGGGTGGTCGTCGTGGTGGTGCTGCTGGCGATGCTGCTGGTCGCCCTCGTCGCCACCGCGATCATCCGCGTGGCCCTGCGGCCCCTGGAGCGGGTGGAGGCGACGGCGACCCGCGTGGCCGAGCTGCCGCTGGACCGCGGCGCCGTCGAGCTGGTCGAGCGGGTCCCGGAGGAGGACGCCGACACCCGCACCGAGGTCGGCCGCGTCGGCGCCGCCTTCAACCGCATGCTCGACCACGTCACCGGTGCGCTGGAGTCGCGGCAGGCGAGCGAGGACAAGGTGCGGCAGTTCGTCGCCGACGCCTCGCACGAGCTGCGCACTCCCCTCGCGGCGATCCGCGGCTACGCGGAGCTGCCCCGGCGCGGCGGGACCGAGCTGCCGGAGTCGGCCGCCTACTCCCTCGATCGGATCGAGTCCGCCGCCACCCGGATGACCTCGCTGGTCGAGGACCTCCTCCTGCTCGCCCGCCTCGACGAGGGCCGCGACCTCGAGAAGGAGCCCGTCGACCTGACGCTGCTCGTGATCGAGGCGCTCTCGGACGCGCACGCCGCGGGCCCCGACCACGAGTGGGACCTCGAGCTCCCCGAGGAGCCGATCGAGATCCGCGGCGACGGCTTCCGGCTGCACCAGGTGGTCGCCAATCTGCTGCGGAACGCGACCGTGCACACGCCCCCCGGCACCCGGGTCGTGGCGGCGCTCGCCGAGGAGGTGTCGGAGGGGCGGCCGATCGCGGTCGTCACGGTCACCGATTCCGGCCCGGGCATCGCGCCGGAGCTGGTGCCGGTGCTGTTCGAGCGCTTCGCCCGCGGCGACTCCTCCCGAGCGCGCACGACCGGATCGACGGGGCTGGGCCTGGCGATCGTGGCGGCGGTCGTCGACGCCCACGGCGGGCGCGTCCTCGTCGCGTCCGAGCCGGGGCGCACGAGCTTCCGCGTCGAGCTGCCGGCGGGCTGAGGGCCGGGGCGGCGGTCTCCCGCCGCCCGCCCTACACCGAGACGCCCAGCCGGCGGCGCGCGTCGTCGAGGGTCCGCACCACGGCGACCACCTCGTCGAGCGGGTGCAGCGGCGACTCGGTGCGCCCCTCCGTCACGTACTGCGCGACGTGCAGCGCCTCCCAGGCGAGGCCCTCGCCGCCCTGGAGCGGCGTCTCGTCGATCCACGACCCGCTCTCGGAGCCGCGGGTGAGCGTCACGCCGCCCGGCGTCCAGAACGACGGGTGCACGTCGATCCGCCCCGCCCGCCCCGCGACGCTCGCCGCGTGGCGGGTGTCGGCCAGCACGGTCGAGGTGGCCACCGACTGCACCCCGTGCGCGTGGCTGCCGACGATCGTCGCGGTCGCGTCGACGCCCGTCGAGGTCATGCTGCCGGCGACGACGGTGCTCTGCGGGGTGCCCGCCACCATCGAGACGAAGGAGGAGGCGTAGACGCCGACGTCCAGCAGGCCGCCGCCCGCGAGCGCCGGGTCGAAGATGCGGCTGGAGGGGTCGAAGTCGAAGGCGGCGCCGAAGTCGGCCGAGACGACGGCCGGCGCGCCGACCGCCCCGTCGGCGAGCAGCTGCCGTACGACGTCCATGTGCGGCAGGTAGCGCATCCACATCGCCTCCATCGCGAAGACTCCGGCGTCGCGCGCGGCGTGCACGATCATCTCGGCCTCGCCCGGGGTCGGCGCGAACGGCTTCTCGACCAGGATGTGCTTGCCCGCGGCGATGGCGAGCAGTGCCTGGCGGGCGTGCTCCGAGTGCGGGGAGGCGATGTAGACCACGTCGACCTCCGGATCCTCGACCACGGCCTCGTAGCCGGCCGAGGCCCGCTCGATCCCGAACCGGCTCGCGAACCGCTCCGCGCGCTCCAGCGAGCGGGAGCCCACCGAGACCACGCGCTGCCGGGTGTGCTTCTGCAGCGCCTCGACGAACGAGCCGGCGATCGAGCCGGGCGCGATCACCCCCCAGCGCAGGACGGGGGAGTCGAGGAGGGAGGGGAGTCGGGGCTCGGGGAGCGTCAGTGCCATGCGTCCACGCTAGGGCCCCGTGCCCGGCGGGGGCGAGGGGGTGCGCGGCGGTCCCCTAGGGTGTGACGGCACGCGCAGTCGCGGGCGGAGGAGGACGTCATGCCCGAGTGGTACACCCTGGGCGTCGTCGCCCTCGTGATCGTCGTGGTGGTCGTCGCGATCGTGCGCTTCCGATTCAACCCGGTGCTGGCGCTGGCCGTCGGAGCCGCCGCGATCGGCCTGCTCACCGGGCTCGGCCCCGTCGACACCGTCTCCACGATGACCACCGGCTTCGGCGAGGTGATGATGGAGGCGGGCCTCCTGATCGGCTGGGGCGTGCTCATCGGCGCGATGCTCAACGAGATGGGCGCCGTCGTCCGGCTCGTCGAGGGCCTGCTGCGCGTCTTCGGCCGCCGCGGGATCCCCTACGCGCTGGGCCTCTCCTTCGCCACCTACCTGCAGACGATCTTCGTCGACGCGCTGATCGTGATCGCGGCCCCGCTCGCGCGCCGGATCGCGCCGCGGCTGGGGCGCGCGGGCACCGGCATCGTCGCCGTGACCTTCGCCGTCGGGCTCGAGACGGGCATCGTGATGATGGTGCCCGGCTTCGCCGCGGTCGCGCTCGCGGGGCTGCTCGGAGTGCCGCTGGGCGTGATGATGCTCGGCGGATTCGCGGTGGTGGCGCCGACGGTCGTGGTCACGATCCTGCTGATGTCGCTCGCGTTCCGCCTCGGCTTCTGGGACCCGGCGCGCGACGAGCAGCTGGTCGTGCGCGACGACACGACCGGGCTCGCGACGGTGGGGGCGTCGCCCGCCGCGGACGGCGGACGGCTGCCGTCGTTCGGAGCGCGGGGGAGCGGCGGGGCGTCCTCGAGCGGAGTCGGAGCGGCATCGGGCGGCTCGTCGGGCTCGTCCGTCGAGGACGCGGCGGGTCCCGCCGAGGCGCAGGACGCCCACTCCGCCCGCGAGCGCCCGCTCCTGCTCCTCTTCGCGCCCATGCTCCTCGCCCTCCTGCTCATCGCCGCGCAGGCGGTGCTCACCGTCTCCGGGATCGAGCTGCCGGTGCTGCAGTTCCTCGGGAACCCCGTCATCGCGCTCCTCCTCGCCGTGATCGGCACCGGAGTGGTCGGCCGGTCCACCGTGGGAACCGCGCGGATGGAGAAGGCGGTCGCCAAGGGCTTCCAGGACGGCGGGCAGATCTTCCTGCTCACCGGCGTCGGCGGGGCGCTCGCCGCGGTGATCGCGCAGGGCGACCTCGGCGAGATCCTGAAGGGCTACTTCTCGACCTCGGCGACCGCGCCGCTGCTGCTCGTCTGGGTGATGGCGGCCGTGCTGCACATCGCGGTCGGCTCGGTCACCCTCTCGGCGATCACGGCGGCCGGAGTCGTCGCACCGGTCGCCGCGACACTCGGCCTCGACCCGCTGCTGATCGCACTCGCCGCGGGCTCCGGCGCGCTGTTCTGCATCCACGTCACCTCGAACACCTTCTGGCTGCTGCAGAGCTTCCTCGGCCAGTCGGTCCGCGGCGCCCTCAAGTCCGTGACCGTCGGTGTCTCCCTCGCCTCCGTCCTCGCGCTCGGCGCCACGCTCGTCCTCTCCCTCTTCCTCTGACCGGGCCCTGCTTCCTCCTCTCGCCGGATGCCACTCGGGCACCCGAGTCGCCGGGCGAGGCGTTCAGAACAGGCATCTCGCGGAGGTGACCCGGCCGACACGTGACGGAAACATGGAGCCTCTATCTTCCTGAGAGGGTTCACATCCGATTCGGAGATCCAGACGCCGACGGGGGCCCGATCCGTTCCGTCACGCCTCGACAAGGGAAGAACTCCGCTTGAGATCTCGAACCGCCCTCGCCTCCGGATGCGCCGCGCTCGCGCTCGCCGCCGGCGGCCTCCTGGTCGCCCCGCCGGCGACCGCCACGACGACAGCACCCGCCGACTACACCCGCGTGGACATCGTGCGTCCGCCGTCCGCTCCGATCGCGGTGCCGACCAGCTACCCGCAGCAGACCCCGCTGACCGAGGTGCCCGTCGACCCGACCGACGCCTCGCTCCTGCGCGGAGTCACCCCCTACGACGCCATCGCGCCGCAGCTGAACGCGCTCGCCGCCCGCTCCGACCGGGTCTCGACCCAGGTGGTCGGGAAGTCCGGCCTCGGCCGCGACATCTACCTGGTCACCGTCACCGCCCCCGAGACCGAGGCCGAGACGGCGCAGCAGGCCGAGTGGCGCGACCGGCTCAAGTACGAGCCCGCCGCCGCGGCCGCCGACGCCGACCTGATGGACGGCTACAAGGTGCCGGTCTGGTTCAACGGCAACATCCACGGCAACGAGTGGGAGGGCAGCGACGCGATCCTCGAGTACATCGAGGGCGTCGCCACCGCCGAGGACGCGGAGACCGAGGCGCTGCTCGAGGGCAACCGCCTCTACTTCACCGTCACCAACAACCCCGACGGCCGCGCCCTCGGCCAGCGCGCCGTCGCCGCGGGCTACGACCCGAACCGCGACATGATCACCGGAGCCACCAGCGAGGCGGCCGTGATCCGCGACCTCTCGAGCGTGCTCCAGCCCACGTACTTCATCGACATCCACGGCTACACCGGGATCCTCCAGGTCGAGCCCTGCGGCCCGCCGCACGGCGAGAACTACGAGTACGACCTCTTCCTCCCGCACGCGTACGCGACCGCGCTGGAGATCGAGCGCCGCGTCGTCGAGGCCGACGTGCCCGGCAACACCTACCTCGCCGAGGACGGCAGCGCCACGACGGACAACACCGGGAAGATCCTCATCCCCTACCGCGACATCCGCGCGGGCTGGGACGACTGGCCCCCCATCTTCGCCCCGCAGTACGTCGCCTTCCAAGGCGCGATCACCAACACGGTGGAGCTTCCGCTCGGCCGCACGGCCAACAGCACTCCGGAGGAGATCGCCCAGGGCCAGGCCAACGCGGACATCGACGTCGAGGTCGCCGGGATCGTCATGGACGCCTCCGTCGACTACATCGAGGCCAACCGCGACGCGCTCCTGAGCAACCAGGTCAGCATCTTCGAGCGCGGCGTCACCGGCGCCCCCGCCGTCGAGATCCCCGCCGACGTCTCCGCGGCCGACCTGCCCGCGGGCGTGCCGACCGAGTGGACCGAGATCTGGGACGAGACCGACGTCTACACGACCGAGTACCCGCGCGCCTACGTCATCCCCGTCGACGGCACGCAGCGCTCCGTCTCGGACGCCGAGACCCTCGTCGCGCAGCTGCTCGCCCACGGCGTCGAGGTGTCGCGGACCACGGCCGCCACGAGCGTCGGAGGAGTCTCCTACCCCGCGGGCACCTACCTGGTCGACATGCACCAGTCGGTCCGCGGCCTCGCCAACGTCCTCCTCGCCGACGGCAGCGACATCTCGAGCCGTGTGCCCGAGATGTACGACGTCTCGGCCTGGAGCCTCTCGCTCCTCTGGGGCGCCGACGTGCAGGCGATCGGCTCCACCACCGATGCCCTCCCAGCCGTCGGCCTGGAGCCGGTGACCGCCGTCGCTCCGGTCGGCTCCGTCCCGGCAGGCGCCGACTACCTCGCCTTCGAGCCGCGCGGCGTCCTGGAGTACCAGGCCGTCAACGCGCTGCTGGCCGACGGCGTCGCTCTCGAGCAGTTCGAGGACGGCACCATCGCCCTGCGTGCCGACGCCGCCGGGCTCGCGGCCGCCGAGGGAGCCGCCGCCGTCTTCGGCGTCGACTTCACGGCGACCACCGCCGACCGCGTGCGCGCCGAGGACGGGAAGGCGCTCGACGCCCTCCGCGTCGCCTACTCCGGCACGAACGAGGACCGCGACGCGCTGGCCAAGCTCGGCTTCGCCGACGCGGTCGCCGTCGACGCGGCCGCGCTCACCGCGGGCACCGCGACCCTCGAGAGCGCCGACGTGCTCTACGTGGGACGCGCCCTCTCCTTCACCCCGGAGCAGGCCGCAGGCCGCACCGTGGTCGAGGAGTTCCTCGCGGCGGGCGGCGACGTCGTCGGCCGCGGTGGCGCTGGAGCGGCCTTCGTGTCCGACTTCGGCCTGGCCGAGCTGACTGCGCAGACCGGCACGAGCGGCTCCAACGGCATCGTCTCGGTCGAGACGCCCGGCGGCGGAGTCCTCGGCGACTACCCGCAGGACACCGCGTTCGTCTCGCCGGCACTGTGGTTCGCCGGCTTCGACGAGTCGGTCGCGGTCGAGCAGAGCTACTCGGAGGACGGCACGTTCGTCGCCGGGCACTGGGTCGACTCCGACGGGCAGTCCCGGAGCGACGCGGCCGGGCAGGCCTCGGCCGTCTCGTTCTCGACGGAGTCGGGCACCGAGGGCTTCCTCTTCGGCACCTCGCCGGTGTTCCGCAACCACCCGGTCGGAGCGTTCAGCGACGTCGCCCGGGCGCTGCTCGCCGTGGCGCCGGAGGGCGCCGCCGTCGAGCTGCCGGGGACTTCGGAGCCCACGCCGACGCCGGAGCCGACCGGCTCACCGGAGCCGACCGCGACTCCCGAGCCGACGGCGACGCCCGAGCCCACCGCGACGCCCGAGCCCACCGCGACGCCCGAGCCGACCGTGAGCCCCGAGCCCACGTCGACCCCCGAGCCCACGTCGACCCCGGAGCCCACGTCGACCCCGGAGCCCACCGTCGTGCCGACGGCCGGACCGACCGCCACGGCCGCGCCGATCACCGCACCGACCGGCCCCGGCGGCCTCCCCTCCACCGGAGTGGAGACCGGCTCCTGGCTGCTGCTCTCGGGAGGTGCTGTCGCCCTCGGCCTCGGCTCGCTCCTGATCGCCCGCTGCGGAGTAGGCGCCGCCCGCTCGGCGGGTATCGCGCACGCCCTCTCCTCCGTCACCGCTCCGCTCGAGCAGGTGTGGATCGCCAACACCG
>NZ_PSVI01000085.1:0-9183 GCF_002931415.1 Rathayibacter sp. AY1E8 | reverse complement strand
TGGAGCAGCAGAGCGACGACGAGGAGGCGCGGGCCAACATCGCCCTCTTCCTCGCCGACGCCATGCTCACCAAGCCGGCGCACGCCTTCTCCCTCCTCCCCCGAGAAAGGCTCCACGCCGTGACCACCTCCCCCCACTCGCCCGCCCAGGGCTCGATCCTGAAGCAGCCGCTGGCCGTCTGGGCCGTCGCCTTCGCCGCGGTGATCGCCTTCATGGGGATCGGCCTGGTCGACCCGATCCTCCCGGCCATCGCCGAGAGCCTGCAGGCGACTCCGACCGAGACCTCCCTGCTCTTCACGAGCTACCTCGTCATCACCGGCGTCGTGATGTTCTTCACCAGCTGGCTCTCCAGCCGCATCGGCGCCAAGAAGACCCTCATGATCGGCCTGGTGCTGATCGTGGTGTTCGCCGCGCTCGCCGGCACGGCGGGCAGCGTCGAGGGCGTCATCGGCTTCCGCGCGGGCTGGGGCTTCGGCAACGCGCTGTTCATCTCGACCGCGCTGTCGACCATCGTCGGCGCGGCGAGCGGAGGCTCCTCCGCGGCGATCGTGCTCTACGAGGCCGCGCTGGGCATCGGCATCGCCATCGGCCCGCTGCTCGGCGGGCTCCTCGGCAGCGTCTCGTGGCGCGGCCCGTTCTTCGGGACCGCCGTGCTGATGGCCGTCGGCTTCATCGCCATCGCGACGCTCCTGCGCGAGGACGGCCCCAAGCCCGCTCCGACTCCGCTCTCGGCGCCCTTCGCGGCGCTCAAGGTCCCGGCCATCCGCACGCTGGCGGGCGCCGCCCTGTTCTACAACATCGGCTTCTTCGTGCTGCTCGCCTACACGCCCTACCCGCTCGGGCTGGACGAGATGGGCCTCGGCTTCACGTTCTTCGGCTGGGGCCTGGGCGTGGCGATCACCTCCGTGTTCGTCGCTCCGCTGCTCACCCGGCGCCTCCCGCGCACCGTCGTGCTGCGCTCGGTGCTGCTGCTGCTCGCGCTCGACCTGATCGCCGGCGGCCTCGTGATCTCGTCCCGTGTCGGCCTGATCGTCTGCATCATCGTCGGCGGCCTGCTGCTCGGAGTCGTCAACACGGTGCTCACCGAGTGCGTGATGGAGGCGACCGACCTGCCCCGCTCGGTCGCCTCGTCCGCCTACTCCGGCGTCCGCTTCCTCGGCGGCGCGATCGCCCCGCCCGCCGCCTCCGCCCTGGCCGCCGCGGTCTCGCCGGCCTTCCCGATGTACGCCGCAGCCGGAGCCGTCGCCGTCGCCGCGCTGATCGTGCTGCTCGGACGCCGCACCCTGGCCCGCGCCGACGCCCACGAGCCCGAGCCCGAGCTCGTCGAGGCGCAGGCGATCACGCTCGGCGAGTGACGCGCCCGGCGGGCTTCAGGGGCCCGCCGAGGCGTCACGAACGGTCGTCATCCGGGCAGGGTGACGGCCGTTCGTGACGCCTGGACGCGGTCGAGCGGGAAGGGCGCAGGATCCGACCTGTGGAGAACCGGTTCACAAGATCGGGAGGCGGGACAGTGGCCGGATGCACGATCCCTCGCCGCTTCCGATCGGACTCCGCGGCCGCGCCTTCACCGTCGCTGACGCTCGCGCGAGCGGAGTGAGCCGCGGGCGGCTCCGCAGCTCCGACCTCCACCGGCCCTTCCACGGCGTCCGCACCGCCGACCCCGACCCCGACCTGCGCCTGCGCGCGGAGGCGCTCCTCGCGCTGGTCGGTCCGGAGGCGCTCCTGAGCCACGTGACGGCGGCGCGGCTCTGGCCGCTCGACCTCCCGCCCGCCGCTGCGGACGAGCCGGTGCACGTCAGCGTCCGCCGGCCGGGACGCGCTCCCCGGCACCGGAACGTCGTCGGCCACGCCCTCGCCGATCCCGACGTCCGCCGCGTCCTGCGCCGCGGACTGCCCCTCACCGATCCGGCCTCGCTCTTCTGCCATCTCTCCGCGCTCCTCGAGCCGGACGACCTCGTCGCGGTGGGCGACGCGCTGGTGCGCACGCCGGTCGTCGGCGATCCGGCCGATCGACGGCCCTGGGTGCCTCTGCCCGACCTGCGGGATCGCGTGTCGGCCTTCCGCGGTCGGGGCTCGGTGCGACTCCGCGCCGCACTCGCTCTGGTGCGCGACGGGGCGGACTCGCGGCAGGAGTCGCGGTTCCGGCTCGCCTCGCTCCGGGCAGGGCTCCCGGAGCCGGTGCTGCAGGAGCCGCTGCTCGACTCCGACGGGGTCTTCGTCGGGCGGCCGGACGGCTGGTACCCCGCGGAGCGGGTCGCGTGGGAGTACGAGGGCGACGATCATCGCACCAGCAACCGGCGCTTCGCGCGCGACCTCGGCCGCTACGACGACCTCGCCTCGATCGGGGTCCGCGTCGTCCGCATCGTCGGCGCCGAGTTCGTCCCCCACCCCGAGCGCTCCGTCGAGCGCCTGCGACGAGCACTCGCCGACCGGGCTCCGCATCGACGACCGCCGAGGGGTCGCGAACGGTCGTCATCCGAGCGGGATGACGACCGTTCGTGACGCCTCGCGGGAGGGCGCGCGCTCAGGAGTCAGGGGGCGACCTCGAAGAGGCGCGGGCGCAGCGCGGACGTGCGCGGGTCGGCGGCGCAGGCGGCGAGCGCCGCCGCGAGGACGCCGCGGGCCGGGTGCGGCTCTCGGACGTACACGTCGACGCCGGCGGGCGTGAACGGCGTCCGGGCGAAGCGGGTGAGCGCCCAGCCCGCCTCGTCGTCGGCGGCCACGAACGACCAGCGGCTGCGGGCGAGGAGGGTCAGCGGCTCGACGCCGCGCCAGCGGAAGCCGGACGGATCGTGCGGGTCGGGGGTGTCGATCCCGACCACGTAGTGCGAGCGCGTGCGGCCGCGCCAGCTGACGACGTCGCCGATCCCGCCGGTCGGGAGCGGCGCGTACGTGATCGCCACCCCCGACCGCGAGCGCCAGAGCGGCAGCGAGGAGCCCCGGACGAACCAGGTGCCGCTCGCGAGCGCTCGGGCGTCGATCATCGGAGAGCGTGCTTGATGTTGGTGCGGGCCAGCGCGACGGCCTCGCCCGCTCCTCCGTTCATCACGATCTTCGAGACCGCCAGCGCGAAGCCCTTCACCTGCGCGCCCGTGATCGTGGGCGGGAGCGAGAGGGCGAGCGGATCCGTCACCACGTCGACGAGGACCGGGCCGCCATCGGCGAGCGCCGAGCGGAGGGCCTCCTCCACGTCGCGCGGGTCCTCGACGCGGATTCCGCGGATGCCGATCGCCTCCGCCACCTTCGCGTAGTCGACCATCGGCACGTCGACGGCGAAGTCCGGGAAGCCGTCGACCAGCATCTCGACCTTCACCAGCCCGAGCGTGGAGTTGTTGAACACGACGATCGTCACGGGCAGCCGGTAGGCGGCGACCGTGACCAGCTCGCCCATCAGCATGGAGAGCCCGCCGTCGCCGCTCAGCGAGACGACCTGGCGACCGGGGTGCGAGAGCTGCGCGCCGACCGCCTGCGGCAGCGCGTTCGCCATCGACCCGTGCATGTACGAGCCGAGCAGGCGCCGCTTCCCGTTGGGGGTGATGTAGCGGGCCTGCCAGACGTTGCCCATGCCGGTGTCGGCGGTGACGATCGCGTCCTCGGAGAGCAGGCCGTCGAGCGTGGAGGCGACGAGCTCGGGGTGGATCGGGCTGCGCGTGCCGACCTCGGTGTACTTCCCGACGACTCCGGTGACCAGCTTCTCGTGCTTCTTCAGCGTCTTGTCGAGGAAGCGGTGGTCCTTCCGCTGCACGAGCGGGGTCAGCGCGGTGAGGGTCGCCGCCACGTCGCCGTGGACGGGGTGCGCGACGCTGACGCGGCGACCGAGCTTCGAGGCGTCGCTGTCGACCTGCGCGATCACCACCTTCGAGGCGTCGGGGAGGAACTGCTCGTAGGGGAAGTCGGTGCCGAGGAGGAGGAGCAGATCGGCGTCGTGCATGCCGGCGTGCGCCGCTCCGTAGCCGAGGAGGCCCGTCATGCCGACGTCGTAGGGGTTGTCGTACTGGATCCACTCCTTGCCGCGCAGGCTGTGCCCGACGGGCGCGCCCACCAGCTCGGCGAAGGCGACGACCTCGTCGTGCGCGTTCTGCACTCCGGCGCCCGCGAAGATCGCGACGGTCCGCGCCTGGTCGATCGCGGCCGCGAGGGCGCGGACGTCGGCGTCGGCGGGGACCAGGACGGGCGTCGACGGCAGCACGAACGCGGGGAAGCCGTCCACCGCTTCCAGCTCGGCGATGTCGCCGGGGAGGGTGACCACGGCGACTCCGCGGAGGGCGACCGCGCTGCGCATCGCGGCGTTGACGACCCGCGGGGCCTGGGCGGCGGTCGAGATCAGCTCGCGGTAGTTCGAGCACTCGACGAAGAGCCTGTCCGGGTGCGTCTCCTGGAAGTAGGACGAGCCGATCTCGTTGCTGGGGATGTGGCTCGCGATGGCGAGCACCGGGGCGGAGGAGCGGTGCGCGTCGTAGAGGCCGTTGATGAGGTGCAGGTTGCCGGGGCCGCAGCTGCCGGCGCAGACGGCGAGGCGCCCGGTGAGCTGCGCCTCCGCGCCGGCGGCGAAGGCGGCCGCCTCCTCGTTGCGCACGTGGATCCAGTCGATGCCTCCCTTCTCGGAGCCGCCGCTGCGGCGCACCGCGTCGACGATCGGATTCAGCGAGTCGCCGACGATCCCGTAGATGCGGGAGACGCCGGCGTCGATGAGCTGAGCGATGAGCTGGTCTGCGACCGTCTTCTGAGCCATGACCCCATTCGACCGGACCGGGCTGAGCGTCCGCTACTCCGGAAAGTGGAGATCCGGATCGAGTGCATCCCCCTCGGGACGGATGCCCTGCACCCCTAGCCTGGGAGTCGTCACAGGAACACCTCCGTACCGCTGATCCCGGGAGTCGTCATGAACCGCCGCAGAACCGCCCTCGTCCTGGCCGCCGGCGCGGCCCTCGCCCTCGGCCTGACCGGCTGCTCGGGCCTGAACGGCCTGATGGGAGGCGAGACCCGCGACGACGAGACCGGGGAGATCACCGAGGGCGGGACGACCGACGTCTTCCAGCTGCGCGTGGGCGACTGCCTGAACGGCGAGCTCAGCGAGGAGGCGACCGAGGTCACCGACGTGCCGACCGTGCCCTGCACCGACCCGCACGTCTACGAGGTGTTCCAGAACCTGACGATGGCCGACGCCGACGAGTACCCGGGCGAGTCGGTCGCGACGGAGCAGGCCGAGAGCGACTGCGTCACGGCCTTCGAGTCGTTCACCGGGATCGGCTACCAGGACTCGGCGTACGACTTCAGCTACTACTACCCGACCGCCGAGAGCTGGGGCACGGGCGACCGGACGATCAACTGCATGATCACCGACCCGAACGGGCCGAGCACGGGGACGCTGGCGGGCGTCGCGGCCTGATCGCGATCCCCCCGCGCGGCGGTGCCGGTCCCGCTGAGCGCTCCGCGCGCGGCCGGGGTCAGTCGCGGTCGCGCGCGGGGAACAGGCGCAGCAGCACGCCGGAGCCGATCCAGACCACGGCGATCCCCGCGACGAGCCAGGAGGCTCCGAGGCCGGACGCCGCTCCCGCCAGCACAGCGCCGACGGCCGCTGCGGCGGAGCGCAGCCCCGCGCCGATCGTGAACACCTGCGAGCGGACGGCGGCCGGGCTCTCCTGGTCGCGCAGCAGCAGCATCGCCGCGTTCGAGGGGGCCGTGAAGACGCCCGCGACCGCGAAGGCGGCGATCGCCGCGACGACGCCCAGGTCGGGGACGGCGATCAGGAGGACCGCGCCGGTCGCGATGTAGGCGGCGCCCATGGTCCACGCCGGCGGCCGGCGGGTCCAGCGGCGGGCCGCCACGGCGAGGGCGCCCAGCAGGCCGCCCACGGCGAAGGCGGTCAGGATCCACGCGGCGGCGTCGGTGCTGCCCAGCCGCTCCACCGAGAGGCTGATCGCCGCGACTCCCGCCGCTCCGCCCGCGACCTGGCTGAGCGTGCCCGCCGAGGTGACCACCGCGATCGGACGGTGCCGCACGAGGTGGGTGACGCCCGCGACGATCGTCCGCAGCACGCCGACGGTCGGCGCCGGACGCGGCTCCATCGCCAGGCCGAGCGATCCGACGACGCCGATGAGGGCGAGGACCGCCATGGCGAGCATCGCGGTCCGCGCTCCCCCGACTCCGACCGCGAGGCCCACGATGGCCGGCCCGCTGATCGAGGCGACCGTGTACGAGAGCGAGTCCTGCGCGTAGGCGCGGCGCGGCTCCGGGATGGCGCTCGTGACGAAGCTCGACATGCCGCCCATGTAGACGGGCGTCGCGAGCCCCGCGAGGAGCAGCAGCACCACGATGAGCGGCGTCGGCACCTCGCCGAGGAAGGCGGCGACCGCGAAGGCGACGGCGGTCGTGAGCGCGGCGCCGACCAGGAGCCGGCGGGGGCGGCGGACCCGGTCGAGCACCGTGCCGACGAGCGGCGCGGCGATCACGGCGGGGAAGAGCGCCGCTCCGGTCAGGGCACCGCCGAGCGCGACGTCGCCGAGACGCTCGACGGCGAGGACGGGGAGGGCGACGACCATGCCGGCGCTGGCCAGGCGGAGGGGGATCGACGCGGCCTGGTAGCTGACCGCGCTCATGCGGGACCGGGGATCGACATCACCTCCGATGGTGCCACGGCTGCGGGACCGGGTCGGCCGGGGAGGCAGGCCACCGGCGTCCGAGCGGCCTGCGGAGCCTGCCCTAGGCGATCGGCGTCCGCGCCGCGAGCTCGGCCGCCGCCGCGACGCCCAGGCGCCAGGGCGCGCCGTGGCCGGGCAGGAGTGTCCGCGCCCCGGTCCCGGCGAGGACCCGCAGCGAGTCGAGGGACTGCGCCGTGTCGGCGGTGGCGGCGCGCGCGACCAGGTGCGGGCCGGTGCGCGCGGAGTAGGGGTCGAGCGTGACCAGCGCGTCTCCGCCGATCACCGCGTCGCGCTCGGGCAGGTGCAGCGAGACGTGCCCGTCGGTGTGCCCCGGAGTCGCGAGCACGCGGGGCGATCCGGGCACGTCGAGCACCGCTCCGGCGGTCAGCGGCAGGGTCCCGTGCACGGGCGGCACCGCGAGCGCGCCCGCACGGGCCATCGCTCCGAGCACCGGGATCGCGGAGGGGTGCAGCAGCGGGTACACGAACGGCGTGCGCTGGCGGCGGTAGGAGTAGGGCTGCGCGGCGAGCGGCTGGTCGGCCGCGTGCAGGTGCACGGGGACGCCCCGCCGGACGAGGCTGCGGGCGACGCCGAGGTGGTCGAAGTGCGCGTGGGTCAGCACGAGGGCGTCGATGTCGCCGAGCGAGCGGCCGAGCACCTCCAGCGCGCGGACCAGGTGCGGCCACGTCCTCGGGAGACCTGCGTCGACGACGGTCAACCGGCCCGCCTCCTCGATCAGGTAGAGGTTCGTCCAGGCGTGCTCGAGCCGGTGCACCCCGGGTGCGACGTCCCGGTGCAGGCTCGCGCCGCCCCCTCGCCGCTGCTGCCGGCCCTGCTGCTCGCGCTGCTGCTGCTCCATCGTGCTCCCGCCCCTCCGGGCCCGCGCCCGATCGCGACGACGCTACGAGCGTCTGCGACGGATCGGACAGGGCGTTGACGGCGGGGGTCCGCGTCGTGCAGGGCTCAGCGGCGCCGCCCGCGGAGGGCGAGCTGCACCGCCGCGAGCAGGAGGAGGACCGCGAAGAGGATCCCGGACACGCGCGCCGGCAGGAGGAAGGAGAGCGCCACTCCTGCGAAGGAGAACGCCGTCGCGGTGAGCCCGACCACGAGGCCCGCGCGCACGTCGAGCAGGCCGCGCCGGGCGTTCGCGATCGAGCCGGTGACCGCCGTGGGGATCATCGCGGCGAGCGAGGTGCCCTTGGCCAGGAGGTCCGCGAGCCCGAAGGCCCCGACCAGGACCGGCACGGCGATCGCTCCGCCGCCGATGCCGAAGAGGCCGGAGGCGACGCCCATCCCGATGCCGAGCCCCGCGAATCCGGGCCACACGCCCCAGCCCTCGGCGACGTCGCCGGTGTCGTTCGAGCCGAACACGGCCATCCGCACCGCCGCGGCCACGAGCAGCGCCACGAACATCCAGCGCAGCACGCCCAGAGGCAGCCGCGCTAGCAGCCAGGATCCGGCCACCGCCCCGAGCATCGCCGCAGCCGCGATCACCGCCGCCGGGACCCAGGCGACCTGGCCGGCGAGGGCGTAGCCGAACGCTCCGGCGACCGAGGTCGGAGCGATCGCGAGCAGCGAGGTGGCGGAGGCGCGGCGCTGGTCCATCCCGGCCCACGCGATCAGCATCGGCACCATCACGATCCCGCCGCCGACGCCGAACGCGCCCGACAGGGTCCCGCCGACCGCGCCGATCAGGGCCAGGACGAGCAGGGCGCGCGGGCGCATGCGCGCGGCCGTCCGATCGGGGAGGGGCGCCTGCGGGGCGGTCGCGTCGGTCACGGCTCCATGCCACCACAGCACCGGGCCGAGGGCGAATCGACGGGCGTCGACCGCGTTCCTGAGAGGACCGGCCCGGCCCGGCCCTCCTCTCTGGCAGTTGCCTGGGCGGGCCGGATCCGACCGTGACGTTCGGCGTCGACGGAGCGTCCTACCTGCATACCCCGCCTGATCGAGCGATCGGGCCCCGAGCGAAAGAGGAGACCATGGCCGAGACCACCGCGACCACCACCCGTCAGACCAGCACCGGATCCGGACGCACCGTGATCGAGGACGGCGTCATCGCCAAGGTCGCCGGCATCGCCGCGCGCGAGGTCCCGGGCGTCCACGCCCTCGGCGGAGGAGCGGCCCGAGCGATCGGCGCCATCCGCAGTGCGATCGGCAACGACGACCGCGGCCAGGGCGTCAAGGTCGAGGTCGGCGAGCGCCAGGTCGCCGCCGACATCACCATCGTCGCCGAGTACCCCGCGCCGCTGCAGAAGGTCGCCGAGGACGTGCGCTCCGCCGTCGCCGATGCCATCCAGCACATCGCCGGCATGGAGGTCGCCGAGATCAACGTGACCGTCCAGGACGTCCACATCCCCGAGGACGACACCCAGGAGTCCGACCCGCGCGTCGTCTGACCCGTTCCCCCCGCACCGACGCCCCGGGCCGAACGGCACCGGGGCGTCGGCGTGTCGGCGACCCTGCGCCGACCCCCGGGGCGTCCGGATCCGGTGCTGGTCTGACGGGTGGTGGTCGCGGTGGTCTCGGCCATGGTCTCCTC
>NZ_PSVI01000084.1:0-9608 GCF_002931415.1 Rathayibacter sp. AY1E8 | reverse complement strand
CTCCCCCTGCTTGCCTCGATCGCGTCTCCTGCTCGTGATCGAAGGACCTCCATGTCAGACACCGCCCGCCCCACCCGTCAGGAAGGACCCCTCATGACCCTCGTCGTCACCGGAGCCACCGGCCACCTCGGCCGTCTCGCCGTCGAGCACCTGCTCGCCCGCGGCACCGCCGCCTCCGACATCGTCGCCACCGGCCGCGACGCCGCGAAGCTCGAGGCGCTCGCCGCCGACCTCGGCGTCCGCACCGCCGTCGCGGACTTCGACGACCCCGCCTCGCTCGACGACGCCTTCTCCGGCGCCGAGGCCGTCCTCCTCGTCTCGGGCTCCGAGGTCGGCAGGCGCGTCGCGCAGCACACCGCCGCGATCGACGCCGCCGTCCGCGCCGGCGCGCGCCTGGTCTACACGAGCGCCCCGAAGGCGACCACGAGCGCGCTCATCCTCGCCCCCGAGCACAAGGCCACGGAGGAGGCGATCGCCGCCAGCGGCGTCCCCGCTGTCATCCTCCGCAACGGCTGGTACAACGAGAACTACGAGCAGACCGTCGCCGAGCTCGCCTCCACCGGCAGCACCCTCTCGAGCGCCGGCGACGGCCGCGTCGCCAGCGCCGCGCGCACCGACTACGCCGAGGCCGCAGCGGTCGCCCTGACCGACCCGTCCCTGGTCGGCACCGTGCACGAGCTCTCCGGCGACACCGCCTGGAGCTTCGACGAGCTGGCCGCGATCGTCGCCGAGGTCGCCGGACGCTACGCCGCGATCAGTCACGTCTCCTCCGACGAGCACGCCCGCGTCCTCACCGGCGCCGGCGTCCCCGAGGGCGGAGTCGGCTTCGTCGTCGGCCTCGACGCGAACATCGCCGATGGCCTCCTCGGCGGGACCGACGGCTCGCTCGCCCGCCTGATCGGGCGGCCGACCACGCCGATCCGCGCGTACGTCGAGGAGCAGCTCGGGCGCTGACGCTCCGGCGTCCCCGTCGGCCACCGTCCGGCTCGCAGGAGCAGTCCGCCCCCGCGAGCCGGACGGTGGCGCGCCCGGCCCTCCCGCGGCTCCGCGCCCGCCCTCCGCGGCTCCGCGCTCGACCCGCCGCACCTCGCGCCACCGTGTCGGCGCCCCGACGTAGGCTGTCCGCCATGACCTCGACGACGCCTCGCTCCGGTATCGACCGCTCCGAACTCGACCCCGCGACGCGCCCGCAGGACGACCTCTACCGGCACGTCAACGGGCTCTGGATCGACCGCACCGAGATCCCCGCCGACAAGGCGCGCTACGGCTCCTTCCACGTCCTCCAGGAGGAGGCGGAGAAGGCCGTGCGCGACATCATCGTCGAGGCGCAGACCGCGCAGCACGGCACCGAGGAGCGCCTGTTCGGCGACCTCTACGCCTCCTTCATGGACGAGGAGCGGGCCGAGGAGCTCGGCGCCGCCCCGATCGCCGACGACCTCGCCGCCGTGCAGCGGGTCGACTCGATCCCCGGCCTGCTCCGCGCGGTCGGCGCCTTCGAGCGCACCGGCGTCCCCGGGCTCTTCGGCCTCTTCGTCGACAACGACCCGGGCAGCCCCGAGCGCTACCTCGTCTTCGTCAACCAGGGCGGCCTCGGCCTGCCGGACGAGAGCTACTACCGCGAGGAGGAGTTCGCCTCCGTCCGCGAGGCCTACACGCCGTTCGTCGCGCGGATGCTGGCGCTGGCCGGCATCGACGCCGCCGAGGCCCGCGCCGAGCGCATCGTCGCCCTCGAGACCGACCTGGCCGCCGCGCACTGGGACAAGGTCCGCAGCCGCGACAGCCAGGCGACCTACAACCTCCGCTCCTGGTCCGAGGTCGAGGAGCTCGCCGCGGGCGTCGACCTCGGCGTCTGGCTCACCGCGATGGGCGCTCCGGAGGGGGCGCTCGCCGAGGTGGTCGTCCGCCAGCCGAGCTTCCTCCAGGGCCTCGCGGGCCTGCTCACCGAGGACCGCCTCCCGGCCTGGCGCGACTGGCTGTCCTGGCAGGTGATCCGCGGAGCCGCGGCCTACCTGTCCAGCGGCTTCGTCGACGCCAACTTCGACTTCTACGGCCGCACCCTCACCGGCACCCCGCAGAAGCGGGAGCGCTGGAAGCGCGCCGTCTCGCTCGTCGAGGGCTCGCTCGGAGAGGCGGTCGGCCGCACCTACGTCGCCCGCCACTTCCCCGAGACGGCGAAGGCCGCGATGGATGTGCTGGTCGCGAACCTCATCGAGGCGTACCGCCGCTCCATCGTCGACCTGGAGTGGATGAGTCCCGCCACCCGCGAGCGCGCGCTCGAGAAGCTCGCGAAGTTCACGCCCAAGATCGGCTACCCGGTGCGCTGGCGCGACTACTCCGCCCTCTCGATCGACCCGGCCGACCTGCTCGGCAACGCCCGCCGCGTGGCCGAGTTCGAGTTCGCCCGCGAGCTCGGCAAGATCGGCCGCCCGCTCGACCGCGACGAGTGGTTCATGACCCCGCAGACGATCAACGCCTACTACAACCCGGGCTTCAACGAGATCGTCTTCCCGGCCGCGATCCTGCAGTTCCCCTTCTTCGACGAGGCCCGCGACCCCGCCGCGAACTACGGAGCGATCGGCGCCGTCATCGGCCACGAGATCGGCCACGGCTTCGACGACCAGGGCTCGCGCTTCGACGGCGACGGCCGCCTCACCGACTGGTGGACCGAGGAGGACCGGGCCGCGTTCGAGGAGCGGACGAAGGCGCTCATCGCGCAGTACGACGCGCTCGCTCCCGCGACCACGCCCGGGCACCACGTGAACGGCGCCCTGACCATCGGCGAGAACATCGGCGACCTCGGCGGTCTCGGCATAGCCTGGAAGGCGTACCTGCTCTCGCTGGACGGCGAGGAGCCGCCCGTCGTGGACGGTCTGACCGGCGCCGAGCGCTTCTTCCTCTCCTGGGCGCAGGCCTGGCAGCAGAAGTCGCGCGACGAGGAGACGATCCGCCTCCTCGCCATCGATCCGCACGCTCCGGCCGAGTTCCGCTGCAACCAGATCGTCCGGAACATCGACGAGTTCTACGCTACTTTTGACGTCTCCGAAGGCGACGCCCTCTGGCTCTCCCCGAGCGAGCGCGTCACCATCTGGTAGTCGCCGCCGACCACCTCCGCACCACGGACGAGGAGCCCCGGGCATCGAGAGCCGACCGATGCAGCGGGGTCGTCCGCCGATCGCGCGTCCTGCCGGCGCGTGAGGACTCAGGTCCCCCCTCCGCACGACCGCACTCCCGACCCGTAGAGGGGCCGTACCCGTGGTGATCCCCACCAGCGAGACCCGCCGTGAGAGCCGACGCAACCGCCGGGGGCGCCACAAGGGCGGCGGCGACCGCGAGAACTTCCAGCGCGGCTTCGACGCCCTCGGCCGTCTCGCGATCGACGGGGTCGTCGTCTCGGCGCGCGCCGTCGACCTGGCGACCGGCCGCACCCTGTTCGCGGTCGACGACTCCGTCTCGATGCCCACCGCCTCCCTCGGCACCGTCGTGCTGCTGATCGAGGTCGCCGCCCGGCTGGCGAACGAGCCGCAGGAGAACCTGCGCCTGGTCGACCGGACCGCGGCGGACGCGGTCTCGGGCTCCGGGCTCTGGCAGCACCTCCAGGTGCCGTCGATGCCGATCGCCGACCTCGCCGCCCTCGTCGGTGCCTCCAGCGACAACCTCGCGACCAACGTCCTGCTGCGCCGCGTCGGCCTCGACGCCGTGCGCGAGCGGGCGGAGGCACTCGGCCTCTCCCGCACCGCCCTGCTCGACGTCGTGCGCGACGAGCGCGGCCCGGACGACGCGCCGCAGCTCTCGATCGGCTCCGCCCGCGAGCTGACCTGGCTGCTCGCCACCCTCGCGAACGGCGAGATCGTTGACACCGCCGTGAGCTCGCGGGTGATCGGCTGGCTCTCGCTCGGCACCGACCTCTCGATGGTCGCCGCCTCGTTCGGGCTCGACCCGCTCGCGCACCGCCACCCCGACCACGGGGTCCTGCTCGTCAACGCGACCGGCACCGACGTCGGCGTCCGCGCCGAGGCCGGCGTCCTCCGCGGCCCGCGCGCCGGAGTCGCCTACGCGGTCGCCACCCAGTTCGACGACACGACCCTGCACTACCGCCTCGCGGTGCTGGAGGGCATGCGCACCCTCGGAGCCGACCTGCTCGAGTACGTGCACTGACGGCTGCCGGGGCGGAGGCTCCTCCGGAGCAGGCCGACCCCGCGGGGCCCCTCGGGTGCCCCGTCAAGTCCGTGACCGCCTCCGGGGACGCGACCTAGGCTGCCCGCAGCGGCGCCGCCTCCCGGGCGCACCGCGGAGAGGGAACCATGAGCAGCTTCGGCTTCGACGCCCCCGAGGACGTCACCGACACCACCCGCCCCGACGGCGACTCCCTGCCGGTCCCGCCGGAGGACCCGGCCGAGATCGACGACCCCGAGTCGATCGACGAGGCGCTCGACCAGGGCGCCGACGCCCGCCTCGGCGACGACCAGGACCCGCCGGAGCACCCCTTCATCCCGTCGCCCAGCTGATCGGCCGGCCGGGCGCCCCAGCGGCGCCCGGCCTTGTCCGACCTGGCTGCTCCTCCGAGCCGACTACTCCTTCGACCCCGGCTTCAGGCGGTTCGCGAGGCGCTTGATCGGGTGGGCGGGCTCGCGCTCCGCCGGATCCTCGACCTCGAGGCCGTAGAACGTGCCGATGTCGCCGACGAACGCCTTGCGGCGGGCCTTGTCGTAGGCGCGGATCTCGCGGCGGAAGGCGATCACCGTCGCGACGCACATCAGGATCATCACGACGCTGAACGGCAGGGCCGAGAGGATCGCGGCGGTCTGCAGGGCGTCGAGGCCGCCGGCGACCAGGAGCGACAGGGCGAGCAGCGCGGTCGCGACGGCGAAGAACACGCGGATGCGGTTGCGCGGCTCCGGCTCGCCGCCGGTCGCGATCATCGACATCACCAGCGCTCCGGAGTCAGCGGAGGTCACGAAGAAGACGCCGATCAGGAGGATCGCGCCGATCGTCAGCACCGAGCCCGCGGGCAGTCCCTGCAGCATCGAGAAGAGCGCCAGGTTGGTGTCGACCGAGCCGTCGGCGCCGACGAGGCCGCCGTCGCCGTAGAGCTCCCGGTAGATGGCCGTGCCGCCGAGGACGCTGAACCAGAGGAAGGTCATGATCGTCGGCACGAGCAGCACGCCGCCGACGAACTCGCGGACCGTCCGGCCCTTCGAGACGCGGGCGATGAAGATGCCGACGAACGGCGCCCACGACATCCACCAGCCCCAGTAGAACGTGGTCCACGAGGCCTGCCACTGCTCGCCCTCGCGGCCGGCGTAGGCGCTGACCGTGAAGGTCAGGCCGATGAAGTTCTGCAGGTAGTTGCCGAGCGACTGCACGAACTCGCGCAGGAGGAACTGGGTCGGGCCGGCGACGAGCACGAAGACGAGGAGCGCCGCGGCGAGCAGCAGGTTGCCGGTCGAGAGCCACTTCATGCCCTTGCCCACGCCCGAGATCAGCGAGAGGACGGTCAGGCCGGTGACCACGGCGATGACCACGATCTGCACGGTGAGCGACGACTCCACGATGCCGCTCGCCTCCAGGCCCGCCGAGATCTGGGTGACGCCCAGGCCGAGCGAGGTCGCGACTCCGAACATGGTGCCGACCAGGGCGACCACGTCGATCGCGTTGCCCCAGCCGCCGCGGACCCGCCGGCCCAGCAGCGGCTCCAGCGCCCAGCGGATCGACACCGGCCGCTTGCGGCGGTGGATCGCGTAGGCGAGGGCGAGGCCGACCACCACGTAGATGGACCAGGCGTGGACGCCCCAGTGCAGGTAGGTCTGCGAGATCGCGCTCTGCGCGAGCTGCGTCTCGGTGCCGGTGACGCCCGGGCGCGGAGTGGCGAAGTGGGTGAGCGGCTCCGCGACGCCGTAGAAGACGAGGCCGATGCCCATGCCGGCGGCGAAGAGGAGCGAGATCCAGGCGAGCATCGAGAACTCGGGCTCGTCGTCGTCGGCGCCGAGCTTGATGTCGCCGAAGCGGCTCACGCCCATCCAGATGGCGAAGGCCACGAAGACCGCGGCGATCAGCACGTAGTACCAGCTGAACGTGTTGACGACGGTGGTCTGCAGCGTCGAGAACACGGAGGTCGCGGCGTCGGGCGCGAGGATCGCGAAGGCCGCGATCGACAGCGTGAGGACGGCGGCGGGCCAGAAGACCCACCGCGCGAGGCGGTGCGGAGGGGCGGTCGTGCCCGCGGTGGCGGGGGCGGTGTCCGGGGAGGACGGGTGCTCGGACATGGGGTCCTCTCGTCGGCGGCAACCGTCCACGGTACACGGGGGCCTGTCGGCGGCCCCGGCCGGGGGAGCCGGGCTGGCATGATCCGGCCCCGGTGCGGGAGGCTGGACCCGTGCAGTTCAGAGTGTTCACCGAACCCCAGCAGGGCGCGAGCTACGAGGACCTCCTCGCCGTCGCGCAGGCCGCCGAGAGCCTCGGCTACGACGGCTTCTTCCGCTCCGACCACTACCTCCGGATTGGGGACGGCGATCCCGGCGTGGGCCCGTCCGACGCGTGGACGACGCTCGCCGGCCTCGCCCGCGAGACCGAGCGGATCGCGCTCGGCACCCTCGTCTCCTCCGTCACCTACCGGCCGCCGGGGATCCTCGCGATCCAGGTCGCCCAGGTCGACGCGATGTCCGGGGGCCGTGCCGAGCTCGGCCTCGGCACCGGCTGGTTCGAGGAGGAGCACGCCGCGTACGGCATCCCCTTCCCTCCGCGCCGCTTCGACCTCCTCGAGGAGCAGCTCGAGATCGTGACCGGCCTGTGGTCGACGCCGGTCGGCGAGCGCTACTCCTTCGCCGGCGAGCACTACACGCTGACCGACTCCCCGGCCCTGCCCAAGCCCGCCCGCCTGCCGCTGCCGGTGATCGTCGGCGGCGGCGGCCCCAAGCGGACCCCGGCGCTCGCGGCGCGGTTCGCGAGCGAGTTCAATCTGCCCTTCCCCGAGTTCGACGCGATCCCGGGGGCCTTCGAGCGCGTCGACGAGGCGTGCCGGGCGATCGGGCGCGAGCCCTCGTCGCTGGTGCACTCGGTCGCGCTGATCGCGGTCGGCGGAGGGGACGAGGCGGAGTTCACGCGTCGTGCGGCGGCGATCGGCCGCGAGCCCGCCGAGCTGCGCGAGCACGGAGTGGCCGGCGGCGTCGACGAGGCGGTCGACCGCCTCGAGTCCCTCCGCGAGGCCGGCTGCGAGCGCGTCTACCTGCAGTTCATGGACCTGCAGGACCTCGACCACCTCGACTTCTTCGCCCGGGAGGTCCTGCCGCGCCTGTCGGCCTAGGGCGGGCGGCGCTGGCGCCGACTCCACGTCGACCGTCCAGGAGTCGTCGCACTCGCGCTCGACTGCGACGACTCCTGGCTTCTCGCGGTCCCCGTCCTCGTGCCCCCGCGCCGAGTGCGACGATTCCTGGTCACTCGCGGGCTGCGGGCAGCACGCTCCGGCCCGCGCGCCCGGGCGTCCGTCCGCGCGGCGGCCTACGCTGGAGGGATGGCGGACACGATCGAGCGCGCGGACGAGCGCCTGGCGACCCGCTCGGCGGCCGAGGTCCCGTGGATCGTGCTGGTCTGGGACGATCCGGTCAACCTGATGTCGTACGTCTCGTACGTCTTCCGCAGCTACTTCGGCTTCGGCCGGGCCGAGGCGGAGCGGCTGATGCTGCAGGTGCACACCGAGGGGCGCGCGGTCGTCGCGACCGGCAACCGCGAGGAGATGGAGCGGCACGTGGAGGCGATGCACGGCTACGGCCTGTGGGCGACGCTGCAGAAGGCCGACGCGTGAGCGCCCCGCTGCGCCCCGCGGCCGCGGAGACCGGAGAGCACCCCGCTCGCGACATCCGAGGACTCGGCTGATGCGCGCGTTCCGCCGCGACTCCTCCGGAGCGGCCGTCGCCCGCTTCGACCGCGAGGAGGCCGGGATCCTCCGCCATCTGGCCGGCGAGATGCTCGAGCTGCTCGATCGCGGGGCGTCCTCGGAGGAGGCCCGCTCCGATCCGGCGCTCGCGCGCCTCCTGCCCGACGCCTACCGCGACGACGCCGAGGCGGCCGACGAGTTCCGCCGCTTCACCGCTCCGGACCTCGCCGCCCGCAAGATGGACGACGCCCGCGCCGTCACGGCGGCCCTCGACGCCGGCGACGGCACGAGTCACGGCCGGATCTTCGAGGGGCTGGGCGAGGTCGCGGTCCGTCTCGAGGAGCCGCAGGCGATCGCCTGGCTCCGCGCACTGACCGACATGCGGCTCGCTCTGGCCGTGCGGCTCGGCATCGACGACACCGACGACGTCGTCCCGGAGGAGGGGAGCGCTGCCGCGATCCGCAGCGTCTACGACTGGCTGGGCGGCGTGCAGGACGGACTCGTCCGCGCCGTCGACGTGTGATCCGCTCGTCCTTCTAGCGATTCCACAGCTGTGGACAACCCTGTGGAAAGGTGTGGAGAACCGGCTCCGGGAGCACCTCCGAACGGCGGAGCGCCGGGCGCGGGGGTGTGGAAACGCGTAGCGTCCACCCTGTGAACACTCCGAGCACCGCCGACGCCCAGCGCACCGCCGACGACATCCAGGACTCCCGGGCGGTGCGGACCCTCGCCCGCGGCGGCTTCGCGGCGAACGGCCTCGTCCACCTCCTGATCGGAGTGATCGCCCTCGGCGTGGCCCGCGGCGGCGGAGGCGAGGCCGACCAGAGCGGTGCTCTCGGCGCCCTCGCGGCGCAGCCCGGCGGTCTGGTGATCCTCTGGATCTGCACGGTCGGCCTCTTCGGCCTGGCGCTCTGGGGGCTGCTCGAGGCGTTCCTCGTCCGCCCGCGCGAGAGCGCCCTGAAGACCTGGGGCAGCCGGCTGAAGGAGGCGGGCAAGGCCGTCGTCTACGGCGCCCTCGGCGTGACGGCGCTGAAGTTCGCGACGGGCGGCGGGTCGAGCTCGTCCGAGTCGTCCGAGAGCGCGAGCGCGCAGGTGCTCTCGGCGCCGGGCGGAGTCGTGCTGCTCGTGATCGCGGGACTGGCCGTCCTCGCGGTCGGCGGCGTCTTCGTGTACCGCGGAGCGAGCAGGAAGTTCCTCGAGAACGTCGCGGAGCCGGGCGGTACGGCGGGCACCGTCGTCACCGTGCTCGGCGTCGCCGGCTACGTCGCCAAGGGCGTGGTCCTCGGCGCTCTCGGCGTGCTGCTGATCGTCGCCGCCGTCACCCATGATCCGGAGCAGGCGGGCGGGCTCGACGAGGCGCTGAAGTCGCTCGTGGAGCTGCCGGCAGGTGTGCTCCTCCTCGGCTTCGTCGCCGTCGGGCTCATCGCCTACGGGCTCTTCTGCTTCGCCCGCGCGCGCTGGCCGCGCCTCTGATGTCGGATAGCGGATCCGCTCCTTACATGTCACCCCCCTTCCGCGCAACTGGTCCCGCCGTCCCGGAGTCGGTGACACGCTGAGGCCTGTGAGTGCTGGAGGCGAGGACGCGACCGGAGGACGGGTGCGTCCGCCGCTGACGCAGGACGCCGCCCGTCTGCTGGCCCGCTCCGCCACGGGGGACGCCTCCGCTCTGGGAGAGCTCGTCGACCGCTTCGGCGGCCTCGTCTCGGCGTGCGTCGGCACGGTCCAGGCCGACCCGGCC
>NZ_PSVI01000083.1:0-10133 GCF_002931415.1 Rathayibacter sp. AY1E8 | reverse complement strand
GGGCATCCAGTCGGACGGGGCGATGGAGGTGCCGGTGGACTACGACGACGTCGGCTGGTTCTCAGGAGGCGGTGCGCCGGCGGGCGACGACCACTCCGGCCGCGCCGAGGGCGGCGACGGCTCCGAGGCCGGCCATCGCGGCGAGACCGGACGGGCCCGTGGCGTCGCTCCCGGCGGCGGTCGCGCCGCCACCGGTCTGGAGGCCGCCGACCGGCACCTGCGAGAGCTGGCCGCGGACGACGCCAGCCGAATACGAGGCCGTGTGGGAGTCGCCCGCGAAGGCGGCATCGGCCTCGAGGGCCTTCAGCGTGAATCCGGCGCCGGTGTCGGCCCCGTTCGCCTGGATGCCCGTGGTGAAGGGGCCCTGCAGGCAGCCGCTGCTGGTGCGGGGGCCGTCTCCGACCGGCGCGGGGTTCGGGAACGCGATGCGCGGCGGGCCCGCCTTGCCCAGGGCCGCCTGGTGGATGTGCGTCGCGGTCTTCGCGGGGCTCTGGTAGTCGCCGGTCACGCCGGTGAGGGTGATGTCGTAGCAGATGACGTCGAGGTCGCTGTTGACCCGGAAGGTCATCTCGCCCGTGGCGCCGGGCTGGCCGGGGGTCGCGGCGGAGTCGGCGTTCACGACCTGGTCGGGCGTCGCCATCACCGTGAAGGCGCTGGTGAAGGAGGACGGCTCGGCGACCTCGGTCTCGGCCTGGGCCGGCGCGGCGGCGAAGAAGGAGGCGGCGGCGACGGCGGTGATGCCGCCGAGGGAGAGCAGGCGGCGGCCGGCGCGGTTCCGCGCGGGGGACGTCTTCGTCATGGTGGAGCCTTTCGATCGCGAGCGCCGAGCGGGCCCGATGCAGGGAGTGCGGCCGGAAGCGGCGCAGCGTTCACTCGATCTGAGAGGATCTTCACGGAGACGGTCCTCGCCTCCGATGAACGCCGCCGCCGCCGCGGCCGTACCCCTTTCCGACGGACCACCGGTCCCGACGAGGAGGCGGTGTGGCGCGCACGGCGACGGCACGACGAGACGAAGGGCCCGCGATGCCGCGCGAGCACTCGGAGGTCCCGGCTCCGGTGGTGCGCCTCGAGCCCCGGACGGCGGGGTTCGACCCGGCCGCCGCCTTCGACGAGCACGGGTCCGCCCTGCTCGGCTTCGCGCTCAACGCCCTGCGCGACCGCGGCCTCGCCGAGGACTGCGTGCAGGAGACGTTCCTGCGCGCCTGGCGCTCGCGGGCGAGCTACTCCGCCGAGCGTGCCAGCACCCGCACCTGGCTCTTCGCCATCGCCCGCAACGTCGTCATCGACGTGCACCGCTCGCGTCAGCGCCTGCCGCGCCTGATCGAGGCCGAGGTTCTGGAGGAGGTGCCCGCGGAGGACCGCGACCCCCTCGAGCCGCTCGCGATCGCCGAGGCGCTCGCGCGGCTCTCCGCCGAGCACCGGCAGGTCGTCGTCGCCGTCCACCTGCACGGCGAGACCTACGCCGAGCTGTCGGCCGCCACGAGCGTGCCGGTCGCCACCCTGCGCAGCCGCGCCTTCTACGCTCTCCGAGCGCTCCGCGGTCACCTCGCGGGCGCCGGACCCACCGACGAGGAGAGATCGTGATCGACCGAGACCAGCCCGCCGGAGACGAGCCCGGCGGCCGCCGCGAGGAGCTCCTCGCGGCGGCCCTCGCCGGCGACCTCTCCGCCGAGGAGGCGCGGGAGTTCGAGAGCCTGCGCGCCGCCGACCCCTCGATCGACCCCGAGCTCGCGTCGTTCGGCGCGGTGGTCGACCGGGTCGGCGCGCTGGGCCGCTGGGAGGAGGCGGAGCCGTCGCCGGAGCTGCGGTCGCGCGTCGCGGCGCTCGCCGGGGAGCGGCCCGAGCGCGCTGCGAGCGTGCGTGCCTCGCGCCGCCGTGCCTCGCGCCGCCGTGCCCCGCGCCGCCGTGCCGTCCTGGCCGTCGCCGCGGCGGCCGCGCTCCTCGTCGTGGGCGGCGTCGCCGGAGCGGCCCTGCGGTCCGCCGAGGAGCGCCCCGTCGCGGGACCGCCCGGGACGCTCGGCGCCGTCGAGGCGATCGCCTTCGACGAGCGGACGGAGGGCGTGACGCTCGACGGCTCGCTGGTCGCGCACACCTGGGGCACCGAGACGATCCTCCGCGGGACAGGCTTCGCCCTCGGCGAGAGCTACGACCTCGTGCTGGTCACCGGCTCCGGCGAGCGGCTTCCGTCCGGCTCCTTCCTCGGCAGCTCCGCGGAGCTCGACTGCGAGATGAACGCGGCCGTCCTGCGCGAGTCCGTCGCCGCCGTCGAGATCACCGACGCCGGCGGCGCGCTCGTCGCCTCCGCCGCCCTCCCCGCCGTCACCTGAGAGCCGGCGGCGCAGGCTCGCGGCGCGGCTTCAGCTCGCTGACGAGCGTGCCCGCGACAATGAACCCCGCCCCGAGCAGGGCGAGCGCGGGGAGCCGGTCGCCGGCGAGGCGGCCGATCAGACCGGCCCAGACGGGCTCGGCGGAGTAGATGATCGTGGCGCGCGACGGCGAGACCGAGCGCTGAGCCCAGTTCATCGTCAGCTGGATCAGGCAGCTGCTCGCCCCGAGCGCGAGCGCGGGGATCAGCCAGGCCCACGAGAACGCCGGGACCGCCTCGCCCGCGAGGGGCATCGAGGCGAACCCGAGCGCGCCGGCGACCAGCAGCTGCACTACGGTCACCCGGCCGAGGTCCACCCGTCCGGCGACGAGGCCGATCAGGATGATCTCCGCCGCGATCGGCAGCGTGCTCACGATCGTCGCCACCTCGCCCGCTCCGAGCGCGACGCCCGGCTGCGGGCCCGCGATCAGGAGCAGTCCGACGAACGCCAGCGCGACGCCCACCAGCGTCAGCACGCCCGGGCGGCGACGGAACACGACCCACTGGAGCAGCGGCACCAGCGGCACGTACAGCGCGGTGAGGAACGCGGAGGTGCTGCTCGTGATCGTCTGCAGCCCGTAGCTCTGCAGGCCGTAGCCCGCGAAGATCATCACCCCGATCGCGACGCCGGCCGCGAGGTCGATCCGCCGCATCCCCCGGAGCGACCGGTGGAACACGACCGCGCTGATCAGCCCCGCGATGGCGAACCGCATCCCGACGAAGAACAGCGGCCCACTGTGCTCCATCGCGATGTGAACGGCGAGGAAGGTCCCGCCCCAGATCGCGGTGATGCCGATGAGCGCCCACTCCGGACGCGTGAAGCGGAGGCCCCGGAGAGGCGAGATGTGCATCATTCTGCACATCCTAGGAGCATCAGGGGCCTGTCGGTGCAGAATAGTGCGCATGTCGGCTCCCGTCCTCGCCCACCTGGGCGGCAACCTCCGTCTCGCGCGGCGCGGAGCCGGGTTGAGCCAGTCCGCGCTGGCGGCGCGCTCGGGCATCAGCCGGCGGACGATCGTCGCGGCCGAGGCCGGCGAGGCCAACATCTCGCTGACCGGAGTCGACCGCCTCGCGACCGCCCTCGGCACCACGTTCACTGCACTCGTCTCGGCCCCGGGATCCGCGCCCGCGGCGATCGACCAGGTCGCCTGGCGGGGAGCGGGCGAGGCGAGCGTCGCCGTCCTGCTCTCCTCCGTCCCCGCGCGCCGGGAGGCCCAGCTCTGGACCTGGACGCTCGGCCCCGGGGACCGCTACGACGCGCAGCCCGACCCCGAGGGGTGGCACGAGATCCTGCTCGTCACCGCCGGCGCGCTCCTCCTGGAGCGGGAGGGCGAGGAGCCCGTGCGGCTGGAGCCCGGACGGCACCTCGCCTTCCCGACCTCGCGGCACTACTCCTACGTGAACGCGGTGGATGCCGTCACGACGCTCGTCCGGATCGTGGTCGACTGACGGGTCGGCGCCTCAGGCCCGCGAGCGCAGGGTCTCGAGCAGCGCCGCGGGGGTCTCGGGGTCGTCGAGGCTGATCGCGAACTCGCGCGAGCGGTCCGTCGTCACCACCAGCCCCGGCCCGGCGTGCAGGATGACCGCCGAGCGGCCCGGCATCACCCGGTACCCCCAGCCGCCCCACTCCGACGGCCGCAGCTGGGCCGTGCCGGCCGAGGCGATGGTGTCGAGCGGGATGCGGCGCAGCGGGATGCCGAGGGCGGTCGTGACGACGCGGAGGCCGCGGCGGTCGGCGGTCACCCTCAGGCGGGAGAAGGAGAGGAGCACCAGCGCGACGACGCCGAGGACGACGGCCGTCGCGATCGCCGGACCGGTGGCGCCCGCCGCGGCGAGCGTCGCGAGGGAGAGGGCCGCGCCCGCCGCCGTGGCGATCGCGGCGACGGCGAACACCGGGCCCGTCAGCGTCTGCGACCAGGCGCCGGTCTCCTCCGCCGCCAGCGGCAGGCGGCCGGCGGCCAGGCGGGAGGCGCGCCGGGTGCCCGGAGCGATCAGCGCGGGCACGACGGCGAAGAGCATCCCTCCGAGCAGCGCGAGCAGCCACCCGCCGAGCTCCGCCCCCTCGGCGCGCCCGGCCGCGAGC
Source organism: Rathayibacter sp. AY1E8 (assembly GCF_002931415.1). Classification (NCBI taxonomy): domain Bacteria; kingdom Bacillati; phylum Actinomycetota; class Actinomycetes; order Micrococcales; family Microbacteriaceae; genus Rathayibacter; species Rathayibacter sp. AY1E8. The sequence continues at coordinate 5,685 of NZ_PSVI01000083.1, read as the reverse complement.
GTCGTGCCGACCGAGGTCGCCCAGGCGGAGGCGCCCAGCCCGGCCACGAGGCCGAGGGTCGCCAGCAGGAGCCGCGGGGCGCGCCCGACGGCCGCCGCCACGACGCCCGCGACGGCCGGGAGCCCGGAGAGCACGAGGGCGATCGCGAGCAGGGCGCCCGTCGCCGCGGTCGCATCGGCCGCCCCGGTGCCCGACCAGTGCGAGGCGAGCTCCGCGGGCAGAGCGTCGTCCAGGACGAGGCGCGAGACGAGCACTCCGGCGGCGGGGAGCAGGAGGGACGCGGCGGCGAGGAGCTCGCGGCGGCGGTCGGCGGTGGCGGTCATGATCCGGTCCTCTCGATCAGGCGGACGAGCTCCGCCGGGGTGATGCCGCTGCGGCGGGCCTCCGCGAGCAGCTCGTCGACCAGGGCGGTGACGCGCACGAGCCCGGGCCCGGCCGATTCCGTGATCCATGCGCCGCGGCCCCGGCGCATCTGGAGGATCCCGTCGTCGCGCAGGGCGGCGTACGCGCGCAGCACGGTGTGCATGTTGATGCCGAGCGAGTCGGCGAGCTCGCGGGCGGGCGGCAGGCGGTCGCCCGCCGAGAGCTCGCCCCGGGCGACGGCCGAGCGCACCTGCGACTCCAGCTGGTCGGCGAGCGAGCCCGCCGCGGAGTGGTCGACCCGGAACAACATGTTCACAATGTTAGTAGAACAAGCAGTGCACCACCAGGCCCTCAGTGCAGCGCGAGCGACACCGCCAGCACCACCATCACGACCGCCACGGCCGCGTCGAGGATCCGCCAGGCTCCGCGGCTCCGGAACAGCGGCCGCAGCGCGCGCGCCCCGAAGCCGAGAGCGGTGAACCACAGCACGCTCCCGGCCGCCGCCCCCGCCCCGAACCACCAGCGCTCGGCGCCGTGCGTGTTCGCCACCGACCCGAGCAGCACGACCGTGTCGAGGTAGACGTGCGGGTTCAGCAGCGTCAGCGCCAGGCACGTGCCGATCGCCGTGCGGAGCGATGTCGAGGCGCCGGCCGGATCGCCGTCGAGGGTCCCCGGCCGCAGTGCGCGCCTCGCCGCCATCACCGCGTAGGCGAGGAGGAAGACGATGCCGCCCCAGCGGATCACCACCAGCAGCCACGGCGCCGACTCCAGGACCGCTCCGATCCCCGCGATCCCGAGCACGATCAGCGCGGCGTCGCAGAGCGCGCAGATCGCGACGACGGCGGGCACGTGCTCGCGGCGGAGGCCCTGGCGGAGCACGAAGGCGTTCTGCGCGCCGATCGCGATGATGAGCGAGAGGCCGAAGCCGAGGCCGGAGAGGGCGGCGAGGAGGGGGGACACGCTCCGACGCTAGGGCGGGGCGCTCCTGTAGACCAGCTCATGCTCCTTCAGTACCGTGAGCAGCACTGATGCTGACCGACGATCTCGACCTCTCCCGCCTGCGCGCGCTCGCCGCCTCCGTCCGGTACGGCTCCTTCGACGCCGCCGCCCGGGCCCTGCACATCACCCCCTCCGCCCTCAGCCAGCGGATCAAGGCGCTCGAGACCGCCGCCGGCCGCGTCCTGCTGGTGCGCTCGCGCCCGGTCGTCGCGACCGAGGCCGGTGCGGGGCTCCTCCGCCTCGCCCGCCAGATCGAGCTCCTCGCCGACGACGCCGTCCGCTCGCTCGGCGGCGAGGACGCGGAGGGGGCGGGCCCGGTCGTCCTCCCGCTCGCCGTCAACGCCGACTCCCTGGCCACCTGGGTGCTGCCCGCGCTCGCCTCCGTCCCCGGCGTCGTGGTGGAGCTGCACCGCGAGGACCAGGCGCACACCACCGCGTTCCTCCGCGACGGCACCGTGCTGGCGGCCGTCACCGGAGAGTCGGAGGCGGTGCTCGGCTGCACCGTCGCGCCGCTCGGAGTGATGCGGTACCGCGCCATGGCCTCGCCTGCGTTCGCCGAGCGCTGGTTCCCGGACGGGGGCACGGCCGGCCTCGCGAGCGCTCCGGTGGTCGTCTTCGACGAGAAGGACCGCCTGCAGGACGACTTCCTCCGAGCCGCCGGCGTCGAGGGCCGCCCGCCGCAGCACCGCGTCCCCGGATCGACCGACTTCGAGCGGGCCGTGCGCCTGGGCATGGGGTGGGGGATGCTGCCCGAGCTGCAGGCCCCGGTCGGCGGCGAGGGCCTGGTCGAGCTGGGCGGCGACCCCGTCGACGTCCCCCTCTACTGGCAGCAGTGGGCCCTGCACACGCCCGCCCTCGACGCGGTCGCCGCGGCCGTCTCCGCCGCCGCGCGCGCGTCCCTCCGCTGAAGGCGCGGCTCAGACCGCGAACACGTCGCGGAGGGTCACCGTCTCGAGCGAGCGCTCGCGGAGGATGTCGACGAGCCGCGCGTAGACCTGCGTCACCGGATCGAAGTTGGCGTGCCCGATCACGATGTGCTGCGGCAGGAACCACTGGTCCGCGAAGCCGACCACCTGCTCCGGCGTGATCCGCCCCGAGTCCGAGAGCGAGCCGTACCAGAGCACCGTCGCCGTGTAGCCGATCGCCGCCGCGGCGGCCCGGCTCCGCTCGTCCGTGTAGCCGAACGGCGGCCGGTAGAAGGGCGCCGCCTCCACCCCGTAGGTCGAGCGGATGAAGTCGCCGTTGCGGCCCAGCTCCTCCTGCACGCCGTCGCTCGAGAGGCTCGTCAGGTCGGCGTGCGACCAGGTGTGGTTCGCGAGCTGCACCTGCCCCGAGGCGACGAGCGGAGCCAGCAGCGGCGCGTTCACGGTCCACGAGTCGTACTTCCCGTTGAGGAAGAAGGTCAGCCGGGTGCCGGTGTCGCGGGCGAACTGCGCGTAGGCGGCGACCACGTCGGAGTCCGCGCCGTCGTCGACGGTCCAGGCGAGCGTGCTCCCCTCGCCGGGCAGCTCCGAGATCGTGCCGGAGGGCAGCGGCGCCTTCCGCCGCACCGGAGTCGCCGCGGCGGTCATGGTCGGCACGGGGCGGGGAGGGGTCGGGACGGCCGTCGGAGCGGCGGACGGCAGCACCGCCGCCGGCGCCGTGCTCGGCGGGAGCGCCGCGGGAGCGGGCCGGGCGGGCGTGCACCCCGTCAGCGCGACCGCCGAGGAGGCGATCCCCAGCAGCAGCGCGCGTCGCTTCAACCGGTCCACGGGCCCCCCTCGCGAGCCCCGTCCCCCGGAGCGTCCCCGCGACCGTAGCGGTCGGGGAGGGAACGGGCAACGCGGCGCGACACCCCTCCCTCCCCGCAGCCTCTACCGGAAGGTGCGCCTGACCGCGTTGTTCGCCGGCGTGGGATCGGCGGCGGCGGTCGACACCCTGGCGTCGATCGTCGTGGCGGCCGGCCGGTCGACGAGCGTCACCGAGTAGGTGGTGCTCCGCCCGGCCGAGACGCTCGGCGCGGTCCAGGTGAGGACCGTCGTGCCCGCGGCCGAGCCCTTCGTCTGCACGGCGCCGGGCGCACTCGCCACCGTTCCGCTGACGACGACCCGGGTGGTCGTCGTCGCCGCGTCCCGGGTGCCGGTGTTCCGGACGGTGATCGTGCCCGAGAGGGGCGCCGTCGCCGCCAGTCCCGGCGCCGGCGCCAGCGTCAGTGTGAGGTCGGCGCGGGTGGAGGACTTCACCTGCAGCGACTGCGTCACCGAGGTCGCGGCGAGCCACGCGGAGTCGCCCGCCTGCGTGGCCCGGACGGTGCAGCTCGCCGCGCCCGTCAGCCGCACCGTCGCCGTGCCCGCGCCGGTGGCGGTCAGCGTGCAGCTGCCGCTCGCGTACAGCTTCACGGGCAGACCGGAGGAGGCGGTGGCCGCGACCGGGTAGGCGATCCCCTTCTCGGGCGAGGACGGCATCGCGGTCGAGAAGGCGACCTTCTGCGCCTTCTTCTTCTGCGGGACGACCGCGGTGACCGCGATCGACTGGGTCGCCCGGGGAGCCGCGTCGTGCGAGGCGTCGCCGGCCTGATCCGCGGTGACCGTGCAGGTGCCGGATCCGCTGAAGGTCACGACGCCGCTCGCGAGCGAGCACGCGCCCGTGGCGCCGATCGTGACCGGCAGACCGGAGGAGCCGCCCGCCGCGGTCGGCGTGTAGCGGCCGCCCGCGGTCGCCGTGCTCGGAGCCGCGGAGGTGAAGGCGACCGTCTGCAGCGCCTTGCCGATCGGGAACGTCCGGACGACCTGCTCCGCGGGCGCGTGAGCGTCGTCGCCGGCCTGATCCAGCGTCAGCGTGCAGGTGCCGACGGAGTCGTAGGACACCGTGCCGTCCTCTCCCAGCGAGCAGGAGTCGGAGGCGTCCAGCACAGGGTCGGCGCTCGACGGGCCGCGGACGATCGACGGGGTCCAGGAGCCGCCGATCCGGGCGTCCGTCGGAGCGGCGTCGCGGAACGTCACCGCTCCCGCTGCCGCGCCGACCTCCACCGACTGCGAGATCCGCGGAGCCGCCGAGTGGCGCTCGTCCCCGGCCTGGTCCGCGGTCACCGTGCAGGTGCCGGAGCGGGTGAAGGACACGACCCCGCCCGCTACCGTGCAGGACCCGGCCGCTCCGAGCACCACGGGGGCGCTCGACGCGCCGGCCGTCACGACGGGCGTGTAGGAGCCCCCCGCGACCGCCGCGTCGGGGACCGGCGAGGCGAACGCCAGCGTCTGGCCGAGGGCGCCGATCGCGAAGGTGCGGACGGCCTGCGGAGCGGCGCCGTACCGCGAGTCGCCCGCCTGGTCGAGCGTCAGCGTGCAGGTGCCGACGGAGTCGTAGGACACGACTCCCGCGGCCGCCGAGCATGCTCCGGAGGCGGTCAGCACCGGACGCGCCGTGGAGGGCCCGGCGATGATCCGCGGGGTGGTCGTCCCGCCGACCGTCGCGCCGGTCGGCGCGTTGCCGCCGAAGGAGACGGTGCCCGCGAGCAGTCCGACCGCGATCACCTGCGAGGCCCGCTCCGCCGCGTCGTACCGGGCGTCGCCCGTCTGGTCGGCGGTCACCGTGCAGGTGCCCGATCCGGTGAAGGCGACGACCCCGTTGGTGAGCGTGCAGGACCCGGAGGCTCCGAGCACCACGGGCCGCCCGGAGGCTCCTCCGGTCGCTGTCGGGCGGTAGGTGCCGCCGGCGAGCGCCGAGTCCGGCGCCTGCGAGGTGAAGGCCACGGTCTGCGAGGTCCGGGTGATCTCGAAGCTGCGCACGGCCGTCGGCGCTGCGCTGTGGCGGATGTCGCCCGCCTGGTCCAGCGTCAGCGTGCAGGTGCCGGCGGAGTCGTAGGAGACCAGTCGGAAGGGCCCGACGGAGCAGGCGCCGGAGGCCGTCAGCACCGGGGGAGCACTGGACGGGCCGGCGACGACCGCGGCCGTCGAGGAGCCCCCGACCCGGGCCTCGGCCGGAGCATCGCCGCCGAACGCGACGGTGCCCGCGAGCTGCGTGACCGCGACGGTCTGCGAGGCCTGCGCCGCCGCGGCGTAGCGCCCGTCGCCCGCCTGGTCCGCCGTGACGGTGCAGGTGCCGCTGCCGGCGAAGGTGACGACGCCGTCGGCGAGCGTGCAGGCGCCGGTCGCTCCGATCGTCACGGGGAGCCCGGACGCGCCGCCCGTCGCGGTCGGAGTGAGCGTGTCGCCGGACGTGGCCGTCGACGGCGCGGTCGAGGTGAAGGCGACGGTCTGCGCGATCGCGGTGATCTCGAAGGTCTGGACCGCCCGCGCGGTGCCGTAGGTGGCGTCGCGGTAGTGGATCGCCGTCAGCGTGCAGGTG
>NZ_PSVI01000082.1:0-10275 GCF_002931415.1 Rathayibacter sp. AY1E8 | reverse complement strand
CAGCACGCCGACCCGCTCCCCCGGCTCGAGGCGGTGCCCCGATGCGTGCTGGACGGTGACCTCCTCGCCCGTCGACAGCCGGACTGTCGAGCGCCGCACCGGCCCCAGGAAGCTCGAGGCGAGGACGACTCCGGGCAGGGAGTCGGGAGCGCCGTCGGCCACGACGGCGAGGTCCTCGGGGCGGAGGAACACCGACACGGGCCCGTCGGCCGCCGCCGCGTCGACGAGCGGCAGGCGCACGCCGAGCGCGAGGACCGATCCCGACGAGACCGTCCCCGCGACCACCGTCGAGAGGCCGACGAAGCGGGCCGTGAAGGCGGTCGCCGGGCGCGCGTAGAGGTCCTCCGGTGCACCCAGCTGCTCGATCCGCCCGGCGTTCATCACCGCGACGCGGTCGGCGACGGCGAGCGCCTCCTCCTGGTCGTGCGTGACGAAGAACGTGGTGATGCCGATCTCGGACTGCAAGCGCTTGATCTCGTCGCGCAGCTGGACGCGGACCTTCGCGTCCAGTGCCGACAGAGGCTCGTCCAGCAGCAGCACCCGCGGCCGCGTGACGAGGGCGCGCGCGAGCGCCACCCGCTGCTGCTGGCCGCCGGAGAGCTCGTGCGCGTAGCGGTCGCCGAGGGCGCCGAGGCCCACGACCTCCAGCGCCTCCCCCGCGGCCGCCCGGCGCTCGCGCGCCCCGACTCCCCGGGTGCGCAGCCCGAACTCGACGTTCTCGCGCGCCCGCAGGTGCGGGAAGAGCGAGTACGACTGGAAGACCATGCCCATGTCGCGCTTCGCGACGGGGACGTGGGCGACGTCCTCCTCGTCGACGAGGATCCGCCCCGCGTCGATCCGCTCGAGACCACTGAGGGCGCGCAGGGCTGTGGTCTTGCCGCAGCCGGAGGGGCCGAGCAGCGCGATGAACTCACCCGGGGCCACGTCGAACGAGACGCCGTCGAGCGCTCGCGCGGAGCCGTAGTGCCGCTCCACGTCGACGAAGCGTACGCGGGCGCCGGGAAGGGTGGGAGCGGTCACGAGGAGCCTTTCGAAGAGCGCGCCCGGCCCGTCGGCAGGCCGATCCGCGCGAGGCGGCCGATCCCGATCAGGAGGGCGAAGGCGAAGAGGAGGGAGAGCAGCGAGAAGATCACGGCGACGTAGGCGTCGGACTTCGACACCTGCACCAGGCCGGTCTGGAGGGTGGTGCGGCTGAGGAGCGAGGCGAGCGTGTACTCGCCGAGAACGACTGCGACGGTGATCAGCGCGGCCGCGACCAGGCCCCGGCGCAGGTTCGGCAGGAGGACCCTCCCGAGCACCGCGAGCGGGCCCGCGCCGAGCGAGCGGGCCGCCTCCGAGAGCGTCACGGCGTCGAGACCGGCGAGGTCCGCCGCCACGGCGCGGTAGGCGTAGGGCAGGACCAGCACCCCGTAGGCGAGAGCGAGCGTCCACGGCGCGGAGCCGGCGAGCTCGGTGACTACGGAGTAGACCGGCGCGAGGCCGACGACGAGGACGATGGCGGGCACGGTCAGCGGGAGCAGGCAGACCAGCTCCAGAGCCCGGCGCAGGCGCGGGAGCCGGATCTCGACGAGCAGCATCGTCGGCACCAGCAGGACCAGGACGATGAGGGCGGTGACGACGGCGAGGACCAGTGAGTTTCCGATCCCCTGGAACAGCGAGCGGTAGGCGCGCTCGTTCTCCGGGTCGAGGATCGCCGTCCAGTGCGAGAGGTCGTGGCCGCCGGCGCCGCGGAGCGTGAACTCCGCCATCGCGACGATCGGGACGGCGAACACCAGCCCGGTGATCACGAGCACCGCCCCGGACAGGAGCCGCGCGGGCCTCATCGCTGCCACCGCCGGGCCCGGCGCTGCAGCAGCGCGTACCCGGACATCAGGACCACCATCACCGCGAGCATCCCGAGCGCGAGGGCGCCCGCGAGGTTCTCGCGGCCCAGCACCGTCTCGCTGACCAGCGCGGCGCGGATCTGCAGCGGGACGATCTGCGCGCCCTGGCTGATCAGCGCCGCCGCGGTGGCGAAGGAGGAGAACGCGTTCGCGAACAGCAGCAGCACGCAGCCGAGGAACGACGGCGCCAGCACCGGGAGGGCGACGTGCAGCCAGTAGCCGAGCCGGCCCCCGCCGAGCACCGCGTTCGCCTCGGCCCACTCCGGGCGCAGACCCTCGAGCGCGGGCAGGAACGCGAGCACCATCAGGGGCACCTGGAAGTAGAGGTAGGGCAGGACGAGCCCGGGCAGCTGGTAGAGCCACACGCCGTCGGCGTACAGGTCGACGCCCGCTCCCGCGAGGAGGGTGCTCACCAGCCCCTGCACGCCGATCGTCGCGATGAAGGCGAACGCGAGCATCACACCGCCGAACTGCGCGAGGACGCTCGCCGCCGCATCGACGACGGTTCGGAGCGCCCCGCGCGGATCGGAGCCGAGCAGGGCCAGGCACACGACCGCGCCCAGCACCGCGCCGACGACGGCGGTCACGGCCGAGAGCCCGAGCGACGCGCCGAAGGCGGACAGCACGACGGGATCCCCGAGCGCCAGCACGTTCGCCGTGGTGAAGCGGCCGTCTCCGTCCGTGAATCCGGTCGCCACTGCGAGGACCGTGGGGACGGCCAGGAACAGCAGGACGTAGAGCGCGAAGGGGGCGACGCCCAGCACGGCCGGGGTGCCGCGCCGTCCCCGGGGCGCAGACGCCCCGGAGACGGCCTCGGCGGGAGCGGTGGTCACTGGATCGCCGCGGCCCACTTCTCGGCGAGGAGCGACGAGGCCGCCTCGGTCTGCTCCTCCGTGAACTGGACGAGGTCGGAGGGAGCGGCGCCGACGGCGTCGAGCGCGTCCTGGTCGACCGTGCCGGCCTCGGTCATCGCGGCCAGACGCACCGGGTAGGCGCCGGCGGCGAGGTAGAGGTTCTGCGCGGCGTCGGAGTAGAGGTACTCCTGCCAGAGCCGCGCGGCCGCCGGGTGCGGAGCGTCGGCGTTGACCGCCTGGTTGTAGTAGCTGCCGACTGCGGAGCCCGGGAGGACGGTCGTCGTCCACTCGCGGGTGCCCTCGTTCGCCTTCCCGGCGGCGAGGTTGTTGTAGCTCCAGTCGAAGACGACCGGGGTCTCGCCCGAGGCGATGGTGGCGTCGGTCGGGTCCAGCGGCAGGAAGTTGCCGGCGTCGTTCAGCTTCTCGAAGAAGTCGATCCCCGCCTGGACGTCGTCGGCGGAGCCGCCGGACTGGAGAGCCGCGAGCTGCACTGCGGCCGCGGCGGCTCCCGCCTGGGTCGGGTCGCCGTTGATCGCGACCGAGCCGCGGTAGTCGGCGCCGAGGAGGTCCTCGAGCGACGTGGGCGCAGGCACCGCAGCCGCGTCGAACCCGATCGACATCAGGCCGGTGTAGTCGTTGACCCAGAGGCCCGACTCCTCCTTGTTCCCCTCGGGGAGGTCGTCCCAGGACTCGACCTTGTACGGCGCGAACACGTCCGTGTTCGCCAGAGCGACGGCCGGCCCCAGGTCGAACACGTCGGGAGCGGTGTCCTGCCCGGCGAGGTTCTCCGCCGTGCTGATCTCCTCCGCGGAGGAGACGTCGGGGTCGGCGGAGTTCACGGTGATGCCGTACTCGTCCTCGAAGCCGCTGATCAGCTCGCCGTAGTTCGCCCAGGTGTCGGGCAGGGCGATGACGTTGAGCTCGCCCTCGGCCTTCGCGGCCTCGACCAGGGCGTCCAGCCCGCCGAGGTCCGCGGCGGACGTGGCGGACGCCGCGTCCGCGCCGCCGCCGTCGGACGAGGCGGTGGCGCCGCCGGAGCAGGCCGAGAGTATGAAGACGAGGGCGGTGCCGGCGGCGGCGACCGCGGCGGCGCGCGACAGGCGCTGAATGGTCAAGGGTCCTCCAGGAGACGGGTGGGCCGCCCCGGTGGGACGGCCTCGGGCACGGTAGGAGCGCCGCGAGTCGGCGAGGGAGCGCGGCGGTGAATGCCGGGCGAACGCCGGGGGCCGAATCGGGGACGGCGATGTCGGGGGCGTTCGCTAGCGTGGGCGGACCATGACCGAGCAGCTCTCCGCCGCGCTGGCGCGCCGCATCGCCCTGGCGGCGCAGGGGTTCGGCGTCCCACGTCCGTCCCGGGTCGACGCGCGCCGGGTGCGCGCCGCCGTGGACCGGATCCGCCCGCTCCAGCTCGACTCGGTGAACGTCTTCGAGCGGAGCCACTACCTGCCGCTGCTCGCGCGGCTCGGCCCGTACGATCGCTCCCTCCTCGACGCCGCGGCCTTCTCCCCCGACGGCTCCTACGTCGAGTACTGGGCCCACGAGGCCGCCCTCGTCCGCCGCGAGGACCTCCCGCTCTACCGCTGGCGGATGGAGCACTACCGCCGGGTCCGCCTGCCCGAGCACGAGGGCTGGGCCCACGAGAACCGCGCCACCCTCGACTGGCTCCGCTCCGCGCTCGCCGACGGTCCCCTCCGCGCCTCCGAGATCGAGCACGAGGCCAACGTCCGCACGGGCCCCTGGTGGGGCTGGTCCGACATCAAGCGCGGCCTCGAGGTCCTGTTCCGCTGGGGCGAGGTGGTGACGGCGGGGCGCACGCGCTTCGAGCGCTCCTACGGTCTCGCCGAGCGGCTCCTCCCGAGCGCGGTGCTCGATGCCGACGTGCCCCTCCCCGACGCCGTCCGCGAGCTCGTGCGCCGGGCGGCCCGGGCCCATGGGATCGGCACCCTCGGCGACCTGGCCGATTACCACCGGCTGCTCCAGTCCCCCACGCGCGTCGCGATCGACGAGCTGGTCGAGGCGGGCGAGCTCGAGCGCGTCGAGGTGCGCGGCTGGGAGCGGGGTGGGCGTCCCGTGCCGCTCTGGCGGCACGTCGACGCCCGACGCCCCCGCACGCTCCGGGCGGACGCGCTCCTCTCGCCGTTCGACCCCGTGGTCTGGCACCGGCCGAGGGCCGAGCTGTTCTTCGGCTTCCACTACCGGATCGAGATCTACACTCCGGCCGAGCAGCGGGTCCACGGCTACTACGTCCTCCCCGTGCTCCTCGACGACGTGATCGCTGCACGGGTCGACCTCAAGAGCGAGCGCAAGCGCCGGGTCCTCCTCGTGCAGGCCGCCTGGCTCGAGCCGGGGGCCCCGGCCGACACGCCGGAGCAGCTCGCCGCGCTGCTGGTCGAGGCGGCGGCCTGGCAGGGCCTCGACGCCGTCGAGGTCGTCGGTCGCGGCGACCTCGCGGCCGCCCTCGCCGCAGCACTGAGGAGGATCGCGTGAGCGCGCCCGGCGGCGTCCTGGCGCTGGCGCTCTCGGAGCGCTGCGTCGCCCGTCTGCTCGAGCGCGGGAGCGTCGTCGGGGTCGGCACGGGCGAGCTCGCCCACGCGGCCGGCGTCTCCCTCCGGACCTTCCACCGGTACCTCGGCGGGAAGGAGGACTGCGTGCGCCCGGTGCTCGCCGCCGCGATCGCCGCGATGGGACGCGCCCTCCTCGAGCGCCCGGCCGCCGAGCCGCTGAACGCGGCGCTCGGTCACGCCTTCGCCGCGGCGGCCTCCGGTCCCCACCTCGACCGCACCCTCCGGCTGATCCCCCTGCTCACCGAGACCTCGGCGATGCGCGCCGTCTGGGCGCAGTCGCTGCACGACGGCGAGGAGGAGCTGACGCCGTTCCTCGCGGAGCGGATGGGGCTCGACCGCATGTCCCCGCACCGGGCGGCCGTCCTGGCCACCGTCGTCCTCGCCCTGGTCCGGCGGGCGCTGGTCGACGCGGCCGCGAGCGGCATCGACCCGGCGCCGGTCTTCGCCGAGTACCTGACGACCGTCGACGGCGGTCCGCTGGCGGCTCCGACCGGATGACGTCCCGTCCGGCGCGGTGGCGCGTGCACCTCTGACCGAAGCGGGATGCGGTACGGGGCGGCGATCGTCGACGGGGCGTCGGCCGGATCGGCCTGTTAGAAGCGCGAGCCCATCTCGGAGAGGCGGGCGACGCGGTCCGCGATCGGCGGATGGGTCGCGAAGAGGCGCGCGACCACCCCCGGCTTCGACGGGTCTGCGATCCAGAGGTGCGCCATCGAGCTGTTCTGCCGCTGCATCGGCCGGCCCGCGGACTCGAGCTTGAGCAGGGCGCGGGCGAGGGCGTCGGGGTGGCGGGTCGTCAGCGCGCTGGTCGCGTCGGCGAGGTACTCGCGCTGACGGGAGATCGAGAGCTGCACGACCGAGGCGACGATCGGCGCGAGGACCATCGACACCAGCCCGACGATCAGGAGCGCCGGGTTGCCCCCGCCGTTGCCGTTGCCGCCCCGCCCGAAGAAGGCCAGGCGGAGGAAGGCGTCCGAGAGGAAGCCCACCGCGACGACGAGACCGAAGACGATCATCGAGACGCGGATGTCGTAGTTGCGGACGTGGCCCAGCTCGTGGGCCATCACGCCCTCCAGCTCGGCGTCGTCCATGATCGCGAGCAGGCCCGTCGTCGCAGCGACGACGGCGTGCTCGGGATCACGGCCGGTCGCGAACGCGTTCGGCGCCGGGTCGTCGATCAGGTACACCTTCGGCATCGGCGTGCCCGTCGCGATCGAGAGGTTCTCGACGATGCGGTACAGCCTCGGCTCGTCCGCCTTCTCCACCGCCACGCCGCCGCTGAGCGCGACCGCCTGGCGAGCGGCGAAGAAGTACTGGAAGAACCTGTACCCGGCGGCGATCACGAGGACCACCACGACGATCGTCGTGCTGCGGTAGACCGCTGCCGCCAGGGCGCCCAGGCCGCCGATGATCACCAGGAACAGGACGAGGATCAGGACCGTGTTGCGCTTGTTGCGGGCGATCGCGCTGTACACGGCGTCTGCCTAGAACTGGACGCGCGGGGGCTCCGAGATCGCGGCGAGATCGCCGACCTCGAAGAACTCGCGCTCCGAGAAGCCGAGCCGGCGCGAGAAGAGCGTGTTCGGGAAGACCTTCACCTTGGTGTTCATCTCGCGCACGCCACCGTTGTAGAAGCGCCGGGCCGACTGGATCTTGTCCTCGGTGTCGACCAGCTCGCCCTGCAGCTGGAGGAAGTTCTGGCTCGCCTGCAGCTGGGGGTACGCCTCCGCGACCGCGAAGATCGACTTGAGCGCGCTCTGCATGTGGTCCTCGGCGACCGACGCCTCCGCCGGGCCCTGGGCCTGGAGCGTCTCGGCGCGAGCCTGCGTCACCGACTCGAAGACCTGGCGCTCGTGCGAGGCGTAGCCCTTCACGGAGTCGATCACGTTGGGGATCAGATCCGCGCGGCGCTTCAGCTGGACGGTGATGTCGCTCCACGCCTCGTCCACGCGGACGTTGAGGGTGACCAGCGAGTTGTACGTCGCCCAGAGGTAGACCCCGAGGATGACCACGAGCGCGACGACGACGATGAGCGGGACGAGCCATTCCATGCCGTCCAGTGTAGGGACGGCGCGCTCCCCGGCACCTGTCGATGAGGCGCATTCGCAGGGGCGGGTCGGCCCTACTTGAGGGTCTTCTGCAGCAGGACGGTGCTGAGCCAGCGCTCGAACTTGAAGCCGACGCGGCCCATCCGGCCGACCTCGACGAATCCGAACTGCGCGTGCATCGCCAGCGACGCCTCTGCGCCCTTGTCGGCGATGACGGCCATGATCTGACGGATCCCCACGGCCTTCGCGCGCTCGAGGAGCTCGGCCATCAGCGCCCGGCCGAGGCCCTTGCCGGTGGAGGCCGCCCGCAGGTAGATCGAGTTCTCCACGGTGAAGCGGTACGCCCGCTTGGAGGACCACGGCGACACCATCGCGTAGCCGAGGATCTGGCCCGACGGCGAGACGGCCACGATGAAGGGCAGCCCGAGCTTCTGGTTGCGGGTGAACTTCGTCCGCCACTCCTTCAGCGTCGAGTCGTCCTCGTCGAAGGTCACCACCGTGTTGCGCACGTAGTGGTTGTAGATCTCGCGGATGTCCGGGAGGTCGGCGTCGCGGGCGTCGCGGATCTCGAACGAGAAGCCGGGCTCGGGAGGCGGCGCCTTCCGCAGGTGCGGCGGCAGGACGCGCCGGCTCTCGTACTCTTCCTCAAGCATCCGGCTCTCCTTCGGCTCCGCCCATCGATCCGGGCCAGCGTAGCCGCCCCGCGGGCGAGCACCCGGTCACGCGAGAGCGCTCCAGTCGACCGGCTCCGCGCCGCGCTCCTCCAGGAGGGCGTTGGCGCGGCTGAACGGCCGGGAGCCGAAGAAGCCGCGCGAGGCCGACAGCGGGCTGGGGTGCGCGCTCTCGATCACTCCGGCCTCCCCCAGCATCGGGCGGAGGGACGCGGCGTCGCGGCCCCAGAGGATCGCGACGAGAGGCGCGTCCCGAGCGGCCAGCGTGCGGATCGCGTGCTCGGTGACCGCCTCCCAGCCCTTCCCGCGGTGCGAGGCGGGAGAGCCGGGGGCGACGGTGAGGACCCGGTTGAGCAGCATCACGCCGCTCGAGGTCCAGCCGCTGAGGTCGCCGTGCTCGGGTGGCTCGACGCCGAGGTCGTCCCGGAGCTCGCGATGGATGTTCTGCAGGCTCCTCGGCAGCGGGCGCACGTGGCGCTCGACCGCGAAGGACAGCCCGATCGGGTGCCCGGGCGTCGGGTACGGGTCCTGTCCGACGATGAGGACGCGCACGTCCGCGAGCGGTGCGGCGAAGGCGCGGAGCACGTCGCGGCCCGCGGGGAGGTAGGGCCGGCCGGCCGCGACCTCGCCGCGGAGGAAGTCGCCCATCGCGGCGATGTCCCCGGCGACGGGGGCGAGCGCCTCCGCCCAGCCCCTGTCGATCAGTCCCGAGGCCGCGAGCTCAGCGAGGTCCACCGAGTCAGCCCGCCGCGAGCGTCGCGACGACGACTCCGGCGTCGCCGCCGCTCACGCGCCACACCGAGCCGGCGCCGCCGACGCGGAGCGCGCCGGTGCCGACGATCAGCACGGTGGACTCGTCGAGCGCGACGCCGCCGTCGACCAGGCCCGCCTCGACGGCCGCGACCAGGCGGCCGAGGGTCCCCCACTGCGCCGCGTGCACGTCGACCGTCACGTCGATGAGACCGATGCCCTCGAGCACCGTGACCTCGTCGAGCTCCTCCGCCGCGCCCTCCGGGACGACGGCGACGCCGCCGATCCGGTGGCCGCCGACGAGGGCGCGGTCGGCCGCGACGGCGGCTCCCGCCGAGTAGCCGGCGTACGGCACTCCGGAGGAGACGAGATCGCGCAGCCGCGGGAAGCAGGCCTCGAGCGCGTCGCGGTAGGCCGGGGTCAGCCCTCCGCCGACGAAGATCCCGTCGACGTCGTCGAAGACCGCGGGATCGATCCGGCCGCCCTCCGGCTTCATCACGGCGAACGCGTCGAGCGGGCCGACCGTCGCGAGCAGTGCCGCGTAGCCGGCGTAGGCCTCCGGGCCGAGCCCGTCGTGGACGACGACGATCGCGATGCGCGGGCCCTCGATCCGGCCGGCGTCGACCGCGTGGGCGCGCGCCTCCGCGAGGAACGCCCCGTACAGCTGCTGGTCGTGCTCGACGCCGCCTCCGCCGCCGATGAGGTGGACGCTCACTCGTCGTCCTCGGCGAGGGCTCCGTCCACCGGGGGCAGAGCCGACCAGGGGAAGACGATCCAGCGCGGGGTGCGGCGCCAGAAGAAATCGGGCTCGAGCACCGTGCGCGGCTTCGTGTAGAGGGTCACGGTGCGCACCTCGGCACCCATCGCGCGGATGAGCTTCACCGAGAGGGCGAGGGTGTGGCCGGAGTCGGAGACGTCGTCGACCAGGAGGATGCGCTTGCCGCGCACGGACGCCTCGTCGAGCAGCGGCGGCAGCACCACGGGCTCCGCCAGGCGCGCCTCGACGCCGGTGTAGAACTCGACGTTCAGCGCGCCGCAGCTCTTGATGCCGAGCGCGTAGGCCACGGCGCCCGCGAGGAGCAGACCGCCGCGCGCGATGGCGACGACCAGCTCCGGCCGGTAGCCCGACGCGACCACGTCGTCGGCCAGGTGCCGAGCGGCGTCGCCGAACTCGAGCCAGCCGAGCACCTCCTTCTCCGTGGCGGCGAGGAGGGCGGCGGAGTCGTCGGCGTCGGAAACCATGAGGGACAGGCTAGGCCGTCGCGGGCCTCCGCGTCACATCGGTCAGGCGCGCGGGGCCAGGGGTCCCTTCGCGACCTTGTGCGGGGCCGCCTGCGCGACCGGCTTGATGGTCACCAGGTCGAGGTTGACGTGGGCGGGGAGCTCCACCGAGGAGACGATCGCGGCGGGGATGGTGCAGACGGACGAGTTCTCGCTGGTCCGCTTCGGCGGCGACCGGGAGCGCGCCGACGCGGTCTACGCCGAGGTCCCCGACCCGCTGGTCG
>NZ_PSVI01000081.1:0-10683 GCF_002931415.1 Rathayibacter sp. AY1E8 | reverse complement strand
CTGCGTCGGAGGCGCCGATCACAGAGAGCCGCGGTGCCCGATGCCGGAAGACAAGCCCGCGTCGCGGGCGCCGAGCATCTACGACGTCGCCCGCGCGGCCGGCGTCTCGCACCAGACCGTCTCCCGTGTCCTGAACGACCACCCGAGCCTGCGCGCCGAGACGAAGAAGCGCGTGCTCGAGGTCATGGCCGAGCTCGACTACCGCCCCAACCTCGCCGCGCGGGCACTGGTCACCAGCCGCACCCGCACCGTCGGCGTGCTGTCCTCGCAGAGCCTGCAGTACGGTCCGGCCTCGAGCATCCAGGCCATCGAGGTGGCGGCGCGCGACGCGGGCTACCTCGTGGTCACAGCCAACGTCGACGGCACCGACGGCGCGTCGATCCAGGCCGGGATCCGGCACCTGCTCAACCAGGCGGTCGAGGGCCTCGTTGTCGTCGCCCCGCAGATCCGCGTCTTCGACATCCTCTCCGGAGTCGCGCTGCGCATCCCGCACGTGACGCTGCAGACGAGCGAGGACGACCGCGACGACGCGCTCTACGTCGACCAGATGGCCGGCGCCCGCATCGCCACCGGGCACCTGATCGACCTCGGGCACACCGAGATCGTGCACCTCGCCGGCCCGCAGGACTGGATCGAGGCCGAGGCGCGGATGCGCGGCTACCTCGCCGAGCTCGACCACCGCTCGATCCCGCTGCGCCCGCCGCTGCTCGGCGACTGGAGCGCCGAGCGCGGCCACCGCGTGGGCCTCGAGCTCTCGCGCTTCCTCGACTTCACCGCGGTGTTCGCGGGGAACGACCAGATGGCACTCGGACTGATGAGCGCGTTCCACGAGCGCGGGGTCCGCGTGCCGGAGGACGTCAGCGTCATCGGCTTCGACGACATCCCCGAGGCGGCGTTCTACTGGCCGCCGCTGACCAGCGTCCGCCAGGACTTCGTGGAGCTCGGACGCCGGTGCGTGGCCGCGCTGCTCAGCCTGATCGAGGGCGACCGGCCGGAGAAGGCGGCGCCGATCGCTCCGCAGCTGGTCGTCCGCGGATCCACGGCCGTCCCCCGGAGCGCGAGCGTCACCGCCTCGCGCTGACCGGCGGCCGCGACGCCCTCGCGCCGCGACCGCCCGAGATCACTCGCCGTGAGCAGCGATCGACACGTCGTTCCAGCGCTTCCATGTCTCGAGGCGCGACTCGTAGTCCGCCGTCGCGATGCCCAGCGGCGCGCGTCCGAAGAAGATCCGCAGCGGCGGCTCGTCCGCGTCCACGACCGCGAGGATCCCGAGGCGCGAGGCCCTCGGGTCGCCCGGCTGAGCGGCGGAGGGGCGTCGGCTCGCGGCTTCGCGGACCTCGTCGTACGCGGCGATCGGCTCGCTGCGCGACGCGGAGGGACCGGACCAGTCGGTCGAGTACCCGCCGGGCTCGACGAGGGTCACGTGGATCCCGAAGCCGGCGACCTCGGCGGCCAGCGACTGGGTGAAGCCCTCGAGCGCCCACTTCGACGCGTGGTACGCGCCGATCGAGGGGAACGCGCTGATGCCGCCGATGCTGGACACCTGCACGATGTGGCCCGAGCCCTGCTCGCGGAGGATCGGCAGCGCGGCCTGGGTGATCCAGAGGGCGCCGAAGACGTTGGTCTCGAGCTGCGCGCGGACCTCCTCCTCGGTGAGCTCCTCGATCATGCCGAAGTGCCCGTAGCCGGCGTTGTTGATCACGACGTCCAGCCGGCCGAACCGCTCGGCCGCGGCCTGCACAGCGGCGAAGCCGGCCTCGCGATCGGTCACGTCGAGGGTCAGCGGGAGGAACGTGTCCGGGTACTCCTCGACGAGGGCGTCGAGGGTCTCGATCCGGCGGGCGGTCCCGGCGACCGAGTCGCCGCGCTCGAGCGCCGCCTCGGCCCACTCGCGGCCGAAGCCCTTCGAGGCGCCGGTGATGAACCAGGTCTTCGTCATGGTGTGCGTCCTTTCGACAGTGCTGGACGCAACGCCGACGGCTCCGGCTCCCTTCCGGGGCCGGGGACCCTTGACAGCACCGCTCCGAGAGCGGACGACGCGCCGCGGGTGTCCCGTTACCGAGTCGAGACGTGCGCGTTGACACGAACGGCGCCGTCGGGTCTAGCATGACGCAATGTGATCGCTCACATGGCATCACATCTCCGCCCCGATCCCGAGGGCGGCCCTGCATCCACTGCATTCAATGACGAAGGAATCACAGTGACCACAATGAAGCGCGCTCTCATCGCCGGCATCGCCGGCGGAGCGATGATCCTCTCCCTCGCCGCCTGCTCCTCCGGAACCGGTGGCGGCTCGGGCTCTGGATCCGGCGACGGCGGCCTCGTCGGCGTCGCGATGCCGACCAAGTCGTCCGAGCGCTGGATCGCTGACGGCAACAACGTCAAGTCGCAGCTCGAGGAGGCCGGCTACCAGGTCGACCTTCAGTACGCCGAGGACGACATCCCCACCCAGGTCTCGCAGCTCGAGAACATGATCACCAAGGGCGCCAAGGCCCTGATCGTCGCCTCGATCGACGGCACCACCCTCACGAGCGTGCTCGAGGAGGCCAAGGCCAACGACATCCCCGTCATCGCCTACGACCGCCTCATCCGCGACTCCGAGAACGTGGACTACTACGCCACGTTCGACAACTACAAGGTGGGCGTCCAGCAGGCCACCTCGCTCCTCGCGGGCCTCGGTCTCACCGACCTCACCGGCGCGAAGGCCGCCGACGCCCCCGCCGGCCCGTTCAACGTCGAGCTGTTCGCCGGCAGCCCCGACGACAACAACGCCACGTTCTTCTTCAACGGCGCGATGGACACCCTCCAGCCGTACATCGACGACAAGACGCTCGTCGTGAAGTCCGGCGAGACCGACTTCAACACCGTCGCCACGCTCCGCTGGGACGGCGAGGTCGCCCAGAGCCGCATGGAGGACATCCTCACCAAGACGTACTCCGACGGCTCCAAGGTCCAGGGCGTCCTCTCGCCCTACGACGGCCTCAGCCGCGGCATCATCTCGGCTCTGACCGACGCCGGCTACACCGTCGGCTCCGACTTCCCGATCATCACCGGTCAGGACGCCGAGCTCGACTCCGTCAAGGCGATCATCGCCGGCGAGCAGTACGCGACCATCTACAAGGACACCCGCGAGCTCGCCAAGGAGGCCGTGAAGATGGCCCAGGCCGTGCTCGAGGGCACCGAGCCCGAGGTCAACGACACCGACACCTACGACAACGGCAAGAAGGTCGTCCCGTCCTTCCTGCTCGAGCCGGTCATCGTCACCAAGGACCAGATCCAGTCCGTCCTCGTCGACGGCGGCTACTACACCGACGCGGAAGTGAACGGCTAGTCCTCTCTCCTCACCCGAGAAGGAACACCCCGGGAGGGCGCCCACCGGGCGCCCTCCCCCACTACGAAGGAAGGGAGGCGGCGTGACCTCGAACATCCTCGAGATGCGCGGCATCACCAAGACGTTCCCGGGCGTGAAGGCGCTCCAGGACGTCACGCTCAACGCACAGCGCGGCGAAGTCCACGCGATCTGCGGGGAGAACGGCGCCGGCAAGTCGACGCTGATGAAGGTCCTGTCGGGCGTCTACCCGCACGGCACCTACGAGGGCGACATCGTCTTCGAGGACGAGGTGATGCAGTTCTCCAGCATCCGCGACTCGGAGGCGAAGGGCATCGTCATCATCCACCAGGAGCTGGCCCTCAGCCCCTACCTCTCCATCGCGGAGAACATCTTCCTCGGCAACGAGGTGCGCGGCTTCGGCGGCCTGATCGACTGGAACAAGACCAACCAGGAGGCCGCGGCGCTGCTGGCCCGCGTGGGCCTGCGCGAGAACCCGACCACCAAGATCATGGAGATCGGAGTCGGCAAGCAGCAGCTCGTCGAGATCGCGAAGGCGCTCTCCAAGCGGGTCAAGCTGCTCATCCTCGACGAGCCCACCGCGGCCCTGAACGACGAGGACTCGGACCACCTGCTCGACCTGATCCTGCACCTCAAGGAGCAGGGCATCACGTCGATCATCATCAGCCACAAGCTGAACGAGATCAAGAAGATCGCGGACACCGTCACGGTCATCCGCGACGGCAAGACCATCGAGACGATCGCTCACGACGACGTCACCGAGGACCGCATCATCAAGGACATGGTCGGCCGCGACCTCGACCACCGCTACCCGGACCACACGCCGCACATCGGCGAGGAGATCCTGCGCGTGGTCGACTGGACGGCCCACCACCCCCAGGACCCGACCCGCGTCATGGTGGACAAGGTCAACCTGACGGTGCACCGCGGCGAGATCGTCGGCATCGCCGGGCTCATGGGCGCCGGGCGCACCGAGTTCGCGATGAGCCTCTTCGGCCGCTCCTACGGCAGCCGCATCTCCGGCCAGGTCTTCAAGGCCGGCAAGGAGATCAAGATCCGCAACGTCTCGGAGGCGATCGCCCACGGGCTCGCCTACGCGACCGAGGACCGCAAGCACTACGGCCTCAACCTCATCGACGACATCAAGCGGAACATCTCGCTCGCTTCGCTCGACAAGGTCGCCCGCGGCGGACTCGTCGACGACAACCGCGAGTTCGAGGTCGCCAACGAGTACCGCGGCAGCATGAACATCAAGTCGCCGACCGTGCTCGCCAAGACCGGGAAGCTCTCCGGCGGCAACCAGCAGAAGGTCGTCCTGTCGAAGTGGATCTACTCCGACCCGGACGTCCTCATCCTCGACGAGCCCACCCGCGGCATCGACGTGGGTGCGAAGTACGAGATCTACACCATCATCAACCGGCTCGCGGCGCAGGGTAAGGGGATCATCGTCATCTCCTCCGAGCTGCCGGAGCTGCTCGGCATCTGCGACCGCGTCTACGCGCTGTCGGAGGGCCGGATCACGGGCGAGCTGCCCATCGCCGAGGCGACGCCCGAGGCGGTCCTCACCCTCATGACCCAGGAGAAGCAACGATGACCGATCTGCAGAACGAACCGTCCACCGCGGCCGGTGCGCAGGTGAAGCCCACCGAGAACGCCTTCACGAAGCGCCTCAGCCACGTGCTGGGCGACCTCGGCAAGAACGGCATCTTCATCGCCCTCATCGTGGTGGTGCTGCTGTTCGAGGTGATGACCGGCGGAATCCTCCTCCGCCCCCAGAACATCTCGAACCTGATCGTCCAGAACGGCTACATCCTGATCCTCGCCATCGGCATGGTGATGGTCATCGTGGCCGGGCACATCGACCTCTCGGTCGGCTCGGTCGCGGCGTTCGTCGGAGCGATCTCCGGCGTCTTCGCGGTCAACATGGGTCTCCCGTGGTGGCTGTCGATCGTCCTCTCCCTCCTCATCGGCGCCCTGGTCGGAGCGTGGCAGGGCTTCTGGATCGCGTACGTCGGGATCCCGGCGTTCATCGTGACCCTGGCGGGCATGCTGATCTTCCGCGGCCTGGCGCTCGTCGTCCTCGGCAACGCGAACATCGGCTCCTTCCCGACCGAGTACCGCGCGCTGGGCAACGGCTTCCTCACCGACCTGTTCGGCGAGACCGACCTCGACCCGCTGTCGCTCGTCATCGGCGCGCTCGCGATCGTCGCCTTCGCCGTGCAGTCCGTGCGCACCCGCCGCGGCCGCCAGAAGTACGCGCAGAGCGTCGAGCCGGGCGCCTGGTTCGTCACCAAGCTCGTCCTCGTCTCCGTCGTGATCGCGGCCTTCTCCTTCGCGCTGGCCACCTTCAAGGGCATCCCGGTCACCCTGATCGTGCTCGCCGTGCTCGTCCTGATCTACGGCGTGGTCATGAACCGCTCCGTCTTCGGCCGTCACGTCTACGCGATCGGCGGCAACCTGCACGCCGCGGAGCTGTCCGGCATCAAGACCCGCAACGTCACCTTCTGGCTGTTCGTCAACATGGGCGTCCTCGCGGCGCTGGCCGGCCTCGTCTTCACCGCGCGACTCAACCTCGCCGGCCCGAAGGCGGGCGACGGCTTCGAGCTCGAGGCCATCTCGGCCGCCTTCATCGGCGGCGCGGCGGTCCAGGGCGGCGTCGGCACCATCGGCGGCGCGATCATCGGTGGCCTCATCATCGGCGTCCTGAACAACGGCATGTCGATCATGGGCATCGGCATCGAGTGGCAGCAGGCGGTCAAGGGCCTCGTGCTCCTGCTCGCGGTCGCCTTCGACGTCTACAACAAGCGCCGCTCGGGCGGACGCTAGGCCCTGCGGTCGTGCCCGACTGGTCGCGGTTCCTGCCGCTGAGCACCGGGCCCTCGGTCGACGAGACGGGCGTCAGCAACGACTGGCGCCCCCTCGTCGCCGAGAGGCTCGACCGCCTCGCCGTCCTGGCCGCCTCCCCCTCCACCACGGAGGGCGAGGCGGCCAGTGCCGTCTCCCGGGACGCCCTGCTCGGAGAGCTCGTCGTGCGGCTCTCGAGCAGCACCGGCCAGCGCCTCGCGACGCGGATGGGCGCCCGCGAGGCCTCCTCCCCTCCCCCTGCCGCCGAGATCGCCCCGGCCCTGGCCTCTCTCGCCTCCGCTCGCCGCGCCGGCGCGGGTCCCCGCTCGGTCGCCGAGCTGGTCGAGGTCGTCCGCGTCGAGCTCGCCCTCTCCCCCGAGCCGCTCGCTCTCTCCTCCCGCATCACCGGCGGGGTGGCCCTGGACCGCCTGCAGCGCGCGCCGCTCGCGATCCGCGCCGCCGTCCGCGGTCGTACCCTCGCTCCGACCGACGCGGAGTGGGAGCTCGGCTCCGGCCCCGCCCTGCGCGTGCCGGCCGACGCGATCCTCCGCTTCCTGCTCGGCCTCGGCCCCTTCCCCGCCGAGCCGACCGCCTAGGCGGCGCCGCCCCTGCCCCCGGGCGGAGGCGGCGCCGCCCCGGTCGTAGCATCGGAGGATGACGCGCTCACTGCCGAGAAGCACCCCGTCCGCCCGCTCCGTCGACGCCGAGGGAGTGCTGGCCTTCGTCGACGGGGTCGAGGCCGCTCCCGGCGTCGAGCTGCACGGGCTGATGGTCGTGCAGGGCGGCGACGTGGTCGCCGAAGGCTGGTGGGCGCCGTACTCGGCCGAGCGGCTGCACCTCTTCTACTCGCTGAGCAAGAGCTTCACCGCGACCGCCGTCGGCCTCGCGGTCGCGGAGGGCCTGGTCGACCTGGACGCCACCGTCCTCTCGTACTTCCCCGAGCTCGACGACGAGATCACCGACCCGCGCTCGCGTGCGATCCGCGTCCGCCACGTCCTCGCGATGGCGAGCGGCCACTCCGCCGAGACGATCGACCGCGCCGAGGAGAGGGACCCGGTCGACCTGGTGCGCGGCTTCCTCCTCCTCCCGCCGGAGCAGGAGCCGGGCAGCGTCTTCGCCTACAACCAGCCCTGCACCTTCGCCGCCGCCGCGATCGTGCAGCGCGTGAGCGGGCAGTCGCTGACCGACTACCTGCGCCCGCGCCTGCTCGATCCGCTCGGCATCGGCGAGGTCGCCTGGCATCGCGACGACTCGGGGCGCGAGCTCGGCTACAGCGGGCTGCACGCCACCACCGAGGCGGCAGCTGCGCTCGGACTGCTGTACCTGCAGGAGGGGCGCTGGGGCGACCGGCGGATCCTCTCGCCGGAATGGGTCGCCGAGGCGTCCCGCGCGCACGTCCCGACCCACGAGGACGGCGGACCGGACTGGCAGCAGGGCTACGGCTTCCAGTTCTGGCGGTCGCTGCACGGCTACCGCGCGGACGGCGCGTACGGGCAGTTCAGCCTGATCGTGCCCGAGCACGAGCTCGTGATCGCGCTGACCGGCCAGACCTCGGACACGCAGACGCTGCTCGCGCTCGCCTGGGAGCACCTGCTCCCCGCCGTCGGCCGCGGGTCCACGGCGGAGGCCGACGCCCGGCTGGCCGACCGGCTGTCGGAGCTCGCCCTTCGCCCGCTCGAGGGCGCCTCCCCCGCGACCGGGAGCTACACGCCGGTCGGATCGTGGCCCGACGCCGTCGAGGTGACGGCCGACGAGGGCGGCTGGACGCTCGCGCTGATCGAGGGCGACGAGCCCTTCGCCGTGACGCCCGGCGCAGGAGCCTGGACCGTCGACGGGCCGTTCGCGGCGAGCGCCGGACCCTTGGGCGACAGCGTGCTGGTCGACGTCGTGTTCCTCGAGACCCCGCACCGCCTGCACGTCGAGCTCGCTCCCGACCGCACCGCCCGCGTCCGCTGGGAGACGGAGCCGCTGCACGACGGCCCGCTCGCCGGGCTGCGCGCCCCGCGCTGACGGCAGGGCCCGCTCCGCTCATCCGTCGCGAACGGCCCGTCCGCCCCTCGACGGGCCGTTCGCGACGGATCGAGAGGGGTCGCGCTCGGCCGTGTGGACCGCGCATCGGGCGGTGCTCACCGGGGGTCGACGAGTCGAGGAGCGGAGTGGGCACGAGGGTCCTTCCTGGGTGGCGGCGCTCTGGCACAATCGTCGGAGCGCTGCTCCGGAACATTGCGGAGCGCTGCTCCGGAACGTGGTGGAGCTGCGCTCGGAGACATTACGGAGCGCCGCTCCGAAAAGCAAGGAGAACCGATGAGCGACCGTGTGCCCCGCACGCCCGGCCGACCGCGGACGAGTCGCGACGCACTGCTCGCCGCCGCGGCGACGGTGTTCGTGGCCTCCGGCGTGGACGCGCCGGTCCGCGAGATCGCGGCGGAGGCCGGCGTCGGCATGGGGACGATCTACCGGCACTTCCCGACCCGCTCGGAGCTCGTGGTCGCCGTCTACCGCCACCAGGTCGAGGCCTGCGCGGAGGCGGGCCCACGGCTGCTCGCGGACAGCGCGACCCCGGAGGCCGCCCTCCGGGACTGGGTCGCCCACTTCGTCGACCTCCTGGTGACCAAGCACGGCCTCGCCGGTGCGCTCCAGGGCGACAGTGCCGGATCCAACGCCCTGCACGCCTACTTCGTGGAGCGGCTCGTCCCCGTCTGCGGCGACCTGCTCGAGGCGGCACGACCCGCCCGGATCCCGGCGTCGAGCCTCAGCGGCTACATGCTCCTCAAGGGCATCGGCAACCTCTGCATCGGCGCCGCCCACGATCCGGACTACGACGCCGACACCCTCGTGCAGGCCCTCGTCACCGGAGCGCTGCAGGCGGATCAGCCCTGATGGCCTCCACGGTCCGCTCGACCGCGTCCTCGACCGCCGCCCGGCGGCTCGCGTCGTCCTCGCGCTCGGACTCGTGGACGAAGACGGCCCCGCCGCGCCGGGCTCCGCAGTAGTCGATGATCCCGTGCTGGATCTGCGTCAGCAGCGCCTGCTCGTAGCCGTGCCGCTCGTAGGTCCCGGCGGAGTCCCCCGCGACGAGCACGAGGTGGACGGTCAGAGCGCCGAGCCTGCGCTGCGTGCCGTGGACGGGGTCGATGTCGAAGGCCCAGCCGGCGAGGAAGACGCGGTCGATCCAGCCCTTCAGCAGCGCGGGCATCGACCACCAGTAGACGGGGAAGACGAGCACGAGGTGGTCGACGCCGTCAAGCCGGCGCTGCTCGCGGAGGACGTCGTCGGGAACCGGGCCGACACCGCGGTAGCGGTCCCGGTCGGCCGCGCCGAACCGCGGGTCGAAGCCCTCGGCGTCGAGGTCGGCCGTCTCCACTCCGTCGGGGCCGAGCTCCTCCCGCAGCCGCCGGGCGAGGGCGGCGGTGAGGGAGTCGCGGTCGGGGTGCGCGGTGACGAGGAGGGTGCTCACCGCTCCAGTGAACCGCACCCGCCCTGCGGCACCCCTGGCAGGATGACCCGGTGACTCCGCACCGCTCCCCCAGCCGCCCCGACGTCGTCTCCGTCGAGCTCGTCGGTGGACCGGAGCCGCTCGAGCTCGCCCTGCACGAGCACGACCCCGAGTGGTCCGCCCTGTTCGAGGAGCACCGGCGGCGCATCCTCGGGGCCGTCCCGGGCGTGCGTGTCGAGCACATCGGCTCGACCTCCGTCCCGGGCCTGCCCGCGAAGCCGATCGTCGACGTGCTGGTCGTCGTGCCCGACGTCACGGCGGAGGAGGACCACGTCGCGCCGCTGCTCGAGGCCGGCTACGTCCTGCGCACCCGCGAGCCCGGGCACCGGCTCGTCCGCACGCCCGGACGGGACGCCCACGTCCACATCTACGAGGAGGGTCATCCCGCGATCGACGCGTACCTCCTCCTGCGCGACCGGCTGCGCACCGACCCGGCCGACCGCGAGCTCTACCGCAGCACGAAGGCGTCTCTCCTCCTCCGGCGCTGGGAGGACGGGAACGACTACGCCGAGGCGAAGTCCGCCGTGATCGCGGCCATCCTCGAGCGCGCGAGATCCTCGCAGCCCTGAGATCGATATCCGGAAGAACTGCAGAGCGCTTGCATGCTTCGGAGAGCACGGGTTAGCGTCGGGAAGAGATCGATCTCCGGCCGCGGACCGCCGCGGCGACTCCCCGATGATGAGGACTCCCGTGAGAAGAAGAATCCTGACCGCCGTCTCCGCCGCGGCCGCCGTCGCCCTCGCCCTGACCGGCTGCTCCTCCGGAGGCGGCGGTGGCGCCTCCGACGATCCGAACGCCGAGGTGCAGTTCTGGTCGTTCACCGGCATCCAGGCCAAGGACAACGTGAGCGAGTACCTCGCGAAGAAGCCCGACGCGAAGGTCAAGCTCACGGAGGTCGGATCCTCCCAGGAGACGGCCACCGCCCTCACCGCGGCCCTCGCCGGAGGGAAGGTGCCCGACCTCGTCATGATCCAGGGCGACGACCTCCCGCGCT
>NZ_PSVI01000080.1:0-10776 GCF_002931415.1 Rathayibacter sp. AY1E8 | reverse complement strand
CGGTGAACACCGGAGCGACGAGCAGGTCGTGCCCGAGCAGGTACTGCGTGTCGAGGTGGGCGGCGCTGCGGTCGTCCTCGAACTCGAGCGCCATCGGCCCCGCCCCCGGCTAGGCTGACCCC
This sequence comes from Rathayibacter sp. AY1E8, assembly GCF_002931415.1. Classification (NCBI taxonomy): domain Bacteria; kingdom Bacillati; phylum Actinomycetota; class Actinomycetes; order Micrococcales; family Microbacteriaceae; genus Rathayibacter; species Rathayibacter sp. AY1E8. The sequence goes on along the minus strand of NZ_PSVI01000080.1, from coordinate 10,654 downwards.
CGCAAGCAGAGGAGACCGCGGATGCCCGACCACGCGACGCGCGGCAACAACCTCGACCGCGTCAGGCGGCACAACCTCTCGGCGATCCTCCGCCTCGTGCACCGCGGCGGCCCCCGCTCCCGCTCGCAGCTGACCCGCTTGACCGGCCTCAACCGCTCCACGATCGCGGCGCTGGTCGGCGAGCTGGTGGAGCTCGGCATCGTGCGCGAGCGCGAGCCCGCCACGCCGAACCAGGTCGGCCGGCCGAGCCCCGTCGTCGAGGCCGATCCCGGAGTCGTCGCGCTCGCCGTGAACCCCGAGATCGACGCCGTCACGGTCGCCGTGGTCGGGGTCGACGCCGTCGTCCGCCGCCGCATCCGCCGCTCCGCCTCCGTCCCCACCGCCGAGGCCGCGGCCCGTCTGGCGGCCGAGGCGGTCGCCGAGCTGCTCGCCGAGTTGCCCGAGGAGACGCGGACCGTCGGCATCGGCGTCGCCGTGCCCGGCCTCGTCCGCGACGCCGACGGCCTCGTCCGGGTCGGCCCGCACCTCGGCTGGGACGACGAGCCCTTCTCCCGCATGCTCGCGGACGCGACCGGCCTGCCCGTCCTCTCGGCGAACGACGCCAACCTCGGTGCGCTCGCCGAGAGCGTCCTCGGCGCCGGCCGCGACGTCTCGCACCTCGTCTACCTCAACGGCGGCGCGAGCGGAGTGGGCGCCGGCGTCATCGTCGGCGGCGCGCCTCTGCACGGCATCGACGGCTACGCGGGGGAGATAGGCCACACCCTCGTCAACAGCGCGGGCATCGACTGCCACTGCGGCGCCGTCGGCTGCCTCGAGACCGAGGTCGGCCGCGCCGAGCTGCTCACCGTGCTCGGCCTCGACGAGAGCGAGCGGCTGGAGGAGGCGCTCGCCGCCTCCGAGGACCCGGCCGTCCGTGCCGAGGTCGAGCGCCAGCTCGGGCACCTCGCGGTCGCCCTGCGCAACGTGATCAACGTGTTCAACCCGCAGCTCGTGGTGCTGGGCGGCTTCCTCGGGGCGCTGATCGGAGTCGCGCCGGGGTTCCTGGAGGAGCGCCTGGGCCGCGGCGGCCCCTTCCGGGTCGCGCTCGACTCCGTGCGCATCGTGCGGACCGAGCTCGGCGCCGATCTGCTCATGCTGGGCGCAGCCGAGCTCGCCTTCGAGCGCCTGCTCGCCGACCCGCTCGGCACTCCGCTCCACCCGGTCTGACCCGACGGCGGGCCGAGGGGTGGCGCCACTGTCCGACACGTGATCGAATTGATTCGACCGAGCGGCGTGGAGCCGACGAGGTCCGCTCCCGAGCCGAGGACGACACCGGCCGCACCCCTCCCTCCCACCCCGCTGCGCCCTGCGCAGGAAGGCACTCCGTGTCCACTCCCGCCTCGACTCCGACCGCCTCCCTCCCCGTGCACCGCCACCCGGGCGACGCCCTGACGGCCCGCCAGCGCCTCGTCTACGTGATCGTCCTCGGCTCGCTGACCGCCCTCGGGCCGTTCACGATCGACCTCTACCTGCCGGCGTTCCCCGCGCTGCAGAGCGAGCTGAACGTGTCGGAGGCGGCGGTCCAGCTGACCCTCACCGGCACGACCCTCGGCTTCGCGCTCGGCCAGCTGGTCGTGGGCCCCTGGAGCGACGCGGTCGGCCGGCGCCTGCCGATCCTCCTGGCCACCTCGCTGCACGTCCTGGCCTGCGTCGGCGCGGCGCTCGCCCCCGAGATCGTCACGCTCGGCGTCTTCCGCTTCCTGATGGGAGCCGGTGCGGCGGCGGGCGGCGTGGTCGCGATGGCGATGGTCCGCGACCTCTTCGGCGGACGCCCGCTGGTGCGGATGCTGTCCCGGCTCGCCCTGGTGTCGGGCCTCGCGCCCGTGCTCGCGCCGGTCATCGGCTCGCAGCTGCTGCTGATCATGGACTGGCGCGGGATCTTCGTCTTCCTCGCCGCCTACGGCGTGCTGGTCGTCGCGGCCGTCGGCCTGCTCGTCGTCGAGACCCGGCCCCGCGCCGCCCGACACGAGCGCGAGCACCGCTCGCTCGTGCAGCGCTACCGGGCCGTCCTCAGCGACCGCGTGTTCCTCGGAGTGGCGGTGATCGGGGGCATGACCTTCGCCGGCCTGTTCACCTACCTCTCCAGCTCCTCGTTCCTGTTCCAGGGCCTCTACGGATTCGACGCGCAGCAGTACGGGCTGCTCTTCGCCGTGAACTCGCTCGGCGTCGTCCTCGGCGTGCAGGCGTCCTCCTACCTCAGCCGGAGGATCGGGCCGCAGTGGATCCTCGCGATCACGACGCTGACGCTGTTCACCTCCGCCGGCCTGATCGCCCTCTTCGACGTGCTCGGGCTGGGGCTCTGGGGCACGCTCGTCCCGCTGTGGTTCTTCATCGCGTCCTGCGGCTTCAGCTTCCCGTGCGTGCAGGTCCTCGGCCTGGTCAACCACGGCCGGGAGGCGGGGACGGCCGCGTCGCTGCTCGGAGCGGTCAACTTCGGCACCGCCGGACTGCTGTCGCCGATCTCGGGGGTCTTCGGCGCCGGCTCGGCCGTGCCGATGGCTGTGGTGATGATGGCGACGGCGACCGTGTCGATCCTGGCGCTCTGGCTGATCGTCCGGCCGAGGAGCGTCCCGGCGCTGCAGGACTGAGCGCTCGGCTCCGGGTCCCGGCGGTCCGGCACGCCCCGCTCCTGCGGCTCCTCCCGGGCGTTCCGGCCCTCGCTGGATCCGCTCCCGAGCGCCGCTGCTACAGTCCCCTCCCATGTCCTCCCGCGACTCCTCCGCCCTGCTCGCCGAGCTCTCCGACCCCGACCGCGACGTCCGCCTCCGCGCGGCGATGACCCTGGGCGAGCTCGCCGAGCCCGCCACCGCCGAGCCCCTCGCCGCGCACCTGTGGGAGGAGCCCGACTTCTTCGTCCGCGACGTGCTCACCTGGTCGCTCGGCCGCCTCGGCTCCGCCGCCGTCCCCGTCGCCCGCGAGGCGCTCGGCCGCGAGCCCCGGGTGCGCACGCAGGCGCTGCACGTGCTCAGCAAGATCCTCGACCCGGCGACGCTCGACGACATCGCCCCGCTGGCCGCCGACTCCGAGCCCGCCGTCGCCGCGAAGGCCCGCTTCGCGCTGGGCCGCCTCGGCGACGAGCGCGCCCTGCCGGTCCTGCTCGGCCTGCTCGGCGACGACGACGCGGAGGCGCAGAACGTGCTCACCGACGTCCTCGCCTCCTTCGGCGCCGCGGCCGTCCCCGGTCTGGAGCAGGCTCTCCGCGAGGGGTCCGCGCCGGTCCGGCGTCACGCCGCCGCCGCGCTCGGCTACCTGGGCGACGACGCGCGTCCTGCCGTCGACGCGCTGGACGGGGCCGCCGGCAGCGACGACTCCGCGCTCGCGGTCTCGGCCGTGATGGCGCTCGGCTCGATCACCGGTCCCGACGCGGCCGCCGCCCTCGAGCGGGCCTCCGCCTCGGACGACTCCCGCGTGAGCGCCGTCGCCGCGCGGCTCCTCGCGCGCTCCTCCGAGCCGACCCGGCTCGACGCCCTCCGCGCCGCCCGCCTGGCCCGCGCGGCCGGCTGAGGCGCGCCGCGAACCCCCGCGGGGGAAGGCCGGGGATCCGCAAGGCCGCTCGAACCCTGTCATGAACCCCGCCGCGCGGACGCCGGTTTTCTGATCGGTCGGCCGCGCCGCCCCGCAACCCCCAGCGGGGGAACGCCGGGTGACGGCATCATGTCCGGATGGATCACCGCGACGACCGCCTGTCGACCGAGCCCGGAATCGCGCGCCCCGACGCCGTCCAGCGTGCGCGGATGCGCGAGCAGGTGCCGTCCGACGACGTCGCCGCCCGGCTGCTGACGAAGGAGGCGGCCCACCGGGTCTCCCGCCGCTGGCCGCTGATCTCCGCGTCGCTCGCGATCCTGCTCACGGTGCTGCTCGCCGTGCTGATCGCCTTCCGCCCCACCTCGGCCTTCCGCTTCGACGTGGAGTGGATGGACGAGATCGTCGAGCACCGCTCGCCGGTCTGGGACATCCCGGCCCTCGTCATGAACACGGTCGGAGCGGGGCTCGTCGGCACGACGCTCATCCCGCTCGGCATCGTCGCCGTGCTGCTGGTGTTCCGCAGGCGGTGGGCGGCGCTCTACTACGCGATCGCCGCGCTGGTCAGCGTGGGCGCCACCCAGCTCGTCAAGGAGCTGGTGGGACGCGCCCGCCCGGCCGACATGCTCGTCACCAGCGACTACGGCTCCTTCCCGTCCGGCCATACCGCCAACGCGGCGACGACGGCGATGGTGCTGGCCCTGGTGTTCCCGCTGCTGTGGGTCTGGATCGCGGGCTTCCTCTACACCGTGGCGATGATGGCGAGCCGCACCTACCTCGGCGCCCACTGGCTGAGCGACACCGTCGGCGGCCTGCTGCTCGGGATCGGCGTGGCGCTCGTGGTCTGGGCTCCGCTCGCCGGCCGCCTGCGCACCGAGGCCGAGCTCCCGCACCCGCCGATCTGGATCCGCCGCACCACCTGACCGGCATAGCGCTCCCTGCGAGGGCTTCGAGGCCCCGAGGATCGGCGCCCGAGGAGCGCGGAGGCTCGCCGATCAGCCGAAGGCGGCGAGGGAGTCGAGCTCGTTGAAGGTGTAGACGTGCAGGCCCGCGAGGCGGTCGCCCGCCGCCGCTTCCAGGCGCGCGACGAACGCGGACGGGTCGAAGCGGCGTCCGCGGAGGAGCCCGCCGGCCACCGAGGTGCTCCGCTTCAGGAAGCCGAGCGAGGAGCCCACTCCGATCCGCGCGCCCAGCGTCAGCAGCCGCGAGCGCTCGACCGGCCCCGGCACCCCCGCCCACAGATCGGCCGTGATCCCCGTCTCGCGGAGCCGGTCGGCGTAGCGGACCACCGCGTCGACGTCGAAGCACATCTGCGTGACGATCGAGCGGATGAACGGAGCGCGCTCGCGCAGGTGCCGCTCGATGCTCTCGTCGGAGAGGTGCGGGTGGCCCTCGGGGTAGCCTGCGATGTCCAGGGCCAGCCCGGGTGAGATCTCGCGGGCGTCGCGGATGAGCTCGAGGCTCGTGGAGTAGGTGCCGGCCGCCGAGGACGCGTCGCCCGAGATCACGAACGCCTCGTCGATCCCCGCCTCGCCCATCCGCCCGAGGACCCGCTCGAGTGCGGCGCGGCCCTCGACGTTCCGCGCCGCCAGGTGGGGCACCACGCGGAACCCGCGCCCGGCCAGCGCGACCGCGCAGTCCACGGTCCGCTCGGTCCCGTGCTTCGGCAGGCTCGTCACGGTCAGCGTCACCGCGGAGGGGTCCGGGAACGCCCGCGCGGCGCGCTCGCCGATGTCGTCGGCCGGGATGATCTCGAAGCGCGCGCGGGTCATCGGCCCAGCCTGCCACGCGGAGCCGGAGCGGTGCGGGTGGTGGCCGCGGCCGCACGAGTGTCGGAGGGGCGCCCTAGCCTGGAGCCGATCGCCGCCCGGTGGTCGCGGAAGGAGTCGCGTGTACCTGGAGTCCGGCCGCGTGGTCACGAGCCCCACCGACCTGTCGAACTGGGCGGCCTGCGAGTGGGCGGTTCTCCGCCGGTTCGACGCCCTGCTGGGCCGCGCCCCGCGCCTCGAGGCCGAGAGGGACGGGATGCTCGAGCGCACCGCGGTGCTCGGCGACGAGCACGAGCACCGCTTCCTCGCCGAGCTGAAGCGCACGCACGAGGTGCTCGAGTTCGAGCGCCCCGAGCCCGCCGGCTACCCCGCGGCGGCCGAGGCGGCCGTCGAGGCGATGCGCGCCGGGGTCGACGTGCTCTACCAGGCCACCTTCTTCGACGGCGAGTTCCTGGGCTTCTCGGACTTCCTCCTCCGCACCGCCGACGGCGCCTACGAGGTCTACGACACCAAGCTCGCCCGGCACGCGAAGATCCCGGCGCTGCTGCAGCTCGCCGCCTACGCCGAGCAGATGCAGGCCCGCGGCATCCGCGTGGGGGAGCAGGTGCACCTCGTGCTCGGCGACGGCTCCGTCACCAGCCACGAGCTGGCCGTCGTCGCCCCGGTCCAGCGCGTGCAGCGCGCCCGGCTCCGCGCCGTGCTCGACGAGCGCCTCGCCGCCGACGAGACGCTGGCGTGGGGCGATCCGCGCTACCCCTCCTGCGGACGCTGCTCGGTCTGCGCGCCCGAGGTCCAGGCGCACCGCGATCCGATCCTCGTCGCCGGGATGCGGCTCGACCAGCGGGCGAAGCTCGGGGCGGCCGGCGTGCTCACCCTCGACGCGCTCGCCGAGCACGACGGCCCCGTCCCCGGGCTGAGCGCGGGCACGCTCGAGGGCCTGCGCGCCCAGGCGCGGCTGCAGCTGCGGTCGGAGTCCTCGCCGGTGCCGGCCGTCGAGGTGATCGACGCCTCCGTGCTCGCCGGGCTGCCCGCCCCCGACCCGGGGGACCTCTTCTTCGACTTCGAGGGCGACCCGCTCCACACCGAGGACAACCGCGAGTGGGGCCTCGACTACCTCTTCGGCATGGTCGACGACCAGGAGCGCTTCACCGCGCTCTGGGCGCACGACCTCGCGGCCGAGCGCCGGGCGCTCCTCGACTTCCTCGCGCTCCTGCAGGCGCGCCGGGTCGAGCACCCCCGGATGCACGTCTACCACTACGCCTCCTACGAGCGCAGCCACCTGCTCTCGCTCGCGCTCCGCCACGGGGTCGGCGAGGAGGAGGTCGACGCGCTCCTGCGCGACGGCGTCCTGGTCGACCTGTACCCGGTGGTGCGGCGGGCGCTCCGCGTGGGCTCGCGCAGCTACTCGCTCAAGAAGCTGGAGCCGCTCTACATGGGCGAGGAGGAGCGGGACGCGTCCGGCGTCACGAACGCCGCCGACAGCATCGAGATGTACGTGGAGGCGCGCGCCGCACAGAGGGTCGATCCTGTCGAGGGGCAGCGCGGGCTCGACCTCGTCGCCGAGTACAACGCCTACGACTGCCGCTCCACGCTCCGCCTGCGCGACTGGCTCCTGGAGCTCGCTCCGCCGCGCGAGGAGCTGCCGCCGCTGCTCGAGGTCGAGATCCCCGTGCCCCGCGAGCCGCACCCGGTCGCGGTCGCACTGCTGGCGCAGGTCGAGGGGATCGAGCCGCGCGAGCGCACGGCCGACCAGACCGCGCTCGCCCTCGCCGGCGCGGCGATCGACTACCACCGCCGCGAGGCCAAGACCTTCTGGCAGGAGCACTTCGACCGCCTCCGGCAGCCGCTGGACGAGTGGGCGGACACCCGCGACGTCGTGATGATCGACCGGGTCGAGGTCGTCCGCGACTGGGCGAAGCTCCCGCGCGCCCGCACGCAGTCGCGCGAGCTGCGGATCCTCGGCCGGCTCGCTCCCGGCAGCCGGCTCGGCACCGGCTCGTCGCCGTACCTGGTCTACGAGGCCCCGGCGCCCCCTGGTGCGCCCTCGCCCGGTCCCGGTCTGCGCGGCGCCTCCGAGCGCTCCGAGATCCTCGCGGTCGACGACGACGGGGAGCGGATCGTCCTGCTCCTCAAGGAGGGCCTGAAGGCGGGGGAGGATCCGCACGACGACGCTCCGGTCGCCCTCGCCCCCGCGCCGCCGCCGCGCGCCGCGCCCCAGCCCGAGGCGATCGCGGAGTGGGGCGGCGAGGTCCTCGACGCGCTGCCCGCGATGCTGGCCGACCCGGCGCTCGACGTCCTCCGCCGCGTGCCGCCGGGAGCCGTCGCTCCTGTGCAGGGCGACGACGTGATCGGCGCGGTCGTCACCACTCTGCTCGGACTCGACCGGGCGACCCTCGCGGTGCAGGGTCCGCCCGGCACCGGGAAGACCTACGTCGGCTCCCACGTGATCGCACGGCTGGTGAACGAGCACGGCTGGCGCATCGGCGTGGTCGGCCAATCGCACTCGGTGGTCGAGAACGTGCTGAGCGCCGTCGTCGGCCGCGGCGTCGATCCCTCCCGCGTGGCGAAGGTGCCCAAGAACGGCACATCGCCCGAGGCGCTCGAGGCGGCGCCCTGGGCGCCGGTGAAGAACGCGGCGGCACTCACCGCGGTCCTCGAGGAGGGCGGCGGCTGCGTCATCGGCGGCACCGCCTGGACCTTCGCGAACCCGGTCACCGTGCCGCGCCGCTCGCTCGACCTCCTGGTGGTCGACGAGGCCGGGCAGTTCTCGCTCGCCCCGACGATCGCGTCGGCCGTCTCCGCCCAGCGCCTGCTCCTGCTCGGCGACCCGCAGCAGCTGCCCCAGGTGAGCCAGGGCGCGCACCCGGAGCCGGTCGACGAGTCGGCGCTCGGCTGGCTCGCCGACGGGCACGACGTCCTCCCGCCGGAGTACGGCTACTTCCTCGCGCAGACCCACCGGATGCACCCGGCGCTCTCCGACGCCGTCTCCGAGCTCTCCTATGAGGGCGCGCTGCGGTCGCGGGCGCCGCAGGTGCGCCACCTCGAGGGGGTCGAGCCGGGCGTGCACTCCGTCCCGGTCGAGCACGCGGGCGACACCACCTCCTCGCCGGACGAGGCGAGGCGCGTCGTCAAGATCGCCCTCTCCCTCGTCGGCCGCGCCTGGACCGACGAGCACGGCGAGCGGACGCTGACCGCGGCCGACGTCATCGTCGTCGCGCCCTACAACGCCCAGGGCGGGCTCCTCCGCACCGCCCTCGACGCCGCGGGCCTCGAGGAGACGCCGGTCGGCACGGTCGACCTCTTCCAGGGCAGGGAGGCGGTGGTCGCCATCGTGTCGCTCGCCGCGTCCTCCGGGGCCGACGTCCCGCGCGGAATGGAGTTCCTCCTCCTGCCCAACCGCCTGAACGTCGCGGTCTCGCGCGCGAAGTGGGCGGCGTACCTGGTGCACTCGCCGGCGCTCGCCGCCTCGCTCCCGACCTCGCTGACCGGCCTCGGGCACCTCTCCGGCTTCCTCCGCCTGCTCGAGCAGGGGGAGCGGGCCGCCCCGTGACGGATCCGGTGGCCTAAAGGCGCGCTCCGCTCCGATTCCGTCGGTGCTCGGCATGGTGGACGACGCGATCCGTCGCTACGGTGTCCCCATGAGAATCCTCCTGGTCGGCGCCGGCGGCGTCGGCGACGCCTTCGCGAAGATCGCCGCGCGCCGCTCCTTCTTCGAGCAGATCATCGTCTGCGACTACGACCTCGCTCGCGCCGAGCGCACGGTCGCCTGGATCGCGGAGCGGCACGGTGCCGACGACCGCTTCGTCGCCGCGCGGATCGACGCCTCCGACGCCGAGAACGTCGAGACCGTCGCCCGCGCGCACGGGGCGACCCACGTGATGAACGCCGTCGAGCCGCGCTTCGTCCCGACGATCTTCGCCGGAGCGCTCGCCGCCGAGGCCGACTACCTCGACATGGCGATGAGCCTCTCGCTCCCGCACCCCGAGCGGCCCCACGAGCTGACGGGGCTCAAGCTCGGCGACGAGCAGTTCGCCGCGGCGGAGGAGTGGTCCTCCCGCGGCCGCCTCGCCCTGGTGGGCATGGGCGTGGAGCCGGGACTCTCCGACGTCTTCGCCCGCTACGCCTCCGACCACCTCTTCGACGAGATCGACGAGCTCGGAGTGCGCGACGGCGCGAACCTCGTCGTGCACGACGCGGACGGCCGCGAGATCTTCGCTCCGTCCTTCTCCATCTGGACCACGATCGAGGAGTGCCTGAACCCGCCGGTGGTGTTCGAGCGCGACCGCGGCTGGTACACCACCGCCCCCTTCTCGGAGCCGGAGGTGTTCGAGTTCCCCGAGGGCATCGGCCCGGTCGAGTGCGTGAACGTCGAGCACGAGGAGGTGCTGCTGATGCCGCGCTGGCTCGACGCGAAGAAGGTCACCTTCAAGTACGGCCTCGGCGAGCAGTTCATCGGCGTCCTGCGCACCCTCCACCTCCTCGGCCTCGACAGCACCGAGCCCTTGCGGGTCCGCTCGGCCGGCGGTCCCGTCGAGGTCTCGCCGCGCGACGTCGTCGCCGCCGCCCTGCCCGACCCCGCCGGCATCGGCCCGCGGATGACGGGCAGGACCTGCGCCGGCCTCTTCGTCTCGGGCACGAAGGACGGCGCCCGCCGCGAGGTGTACCTCTACCACGTGAGCGACAACGAGTGGACGATGGCCGAGTACGGCACCCAGTGCGTGGTCTGGCAGACGGCGCTCAACCCGGTGGTCGCCCTCGAGCTCCTCGCGACCGGCGTGTGGACCGGCGCCGGAGTGCTCGGGCCGGAGGCGTTCAGCGCCGACCCGTTCCTCGAGCTGATGGCCCGCCCCGAGGCCGACGGCGGGTACGGACAGTCCTGGCACGTCCGCGAGGACTGACCGGCGCCGCCGACCTAGGCTGAGCCCATGAGTGACGACGACGGGCTCGCCTCGGCGAGGGACGAGGCGCGCGCGGCCCTGGAGGCCGCCCGCCGACTGCAGGCGGAGGCCGCCGAGGCCCTGGCGCGAGCGGAGGCGGCGGCCGCGGCGCTGAACGCGGCGGCCGGCCCGGAGGAGGCGGAGGCCGTCGCGGACGACGTGCGGCTGGTGGCGGCGTCGGGGAGCGGAGCGGAGCAGTCCGCTGCTCCCGTTGCCCCGGACGCCGTCGCTCCGGACGCCGTCGCTCCGGACGCCGTCGCTTCCGGTCCGATCGCTCCGGATGCACCTGCTCCGCCTTGCCCTCGTCGCCGACGAGGTAGGTGAGCACGGCGCGGAGGTCGGACAGGTCGACGAGCGGGAGACCGGCGCTCTCGGCGTAGTGGAAGA
>NZ_PSVI01000008.1:0-80765 GCF_002931415.1 Rathayibacter sp. AY1E8 | reverse complement strand
AGGGCCTCGCGGAGGGCGAGCACGTCCTCGTCGCGGCGCAGCGGCGGGTTCACCTTGAAGCGGGCGTCGTAGCTCGGCCCGTCCTGGCCGGCGACGGCGGTCCCGACACGACCCAGAAGGGCTCCTAGTCCGTGCCAACGACACGCCTCAGCACCGAACCCACCGCCGTCCTCGTCCTCGAGGACGGACGACGATTCCGGGGACAGGCCTACGGCGCCCGAGGCCGCACCCTGGGCGAGATCGTCTTCGCCACCGGCATGACCGGGTACCAGGAGACGCTGACCGACCCGAGCTACGCCGGCCAGATCGTCGTGCAGACCGCGCCCCACATCGGCAACACCGGGACCAACGACGAGGACATGGAGTCGCGCCGCATCTGGGTCGCCGGCTACGTCGTCCGCGACCCCTCCCGCGTCGTCTCCAACTTCCGCGCGCAGCGCTCCCTCGGCGACGACCTGGAGACCGGCGGCATCGTCGGGATCTCCGGCGTCGACACCCGGGCGATCACCCGCCACATCCGCTCGGCCGGCTCGATGCGCGCCGGCGTGTTCTCCGGCGAGGACCTCGCCCTCCCCGAGGAGGAGCAGCTCGCGCTGGTCCTCGGCGGCCGGCAGATGCAGGGGCTCAACCTCTCCTCCTCGGTCTCGACCGACGAGCAGTACACGGTGCCCGCCCGCGGCGAGCGCGTCGGCTCGGTCGCGGTCATCGACCTGGGGGTGAAGACCTCGACGGTCAACTACCTCGCGGAGCGCGGCTTCGACGTCCACGTGCTGCCCGAGTCGGTGACCGCCGAGCAGGTGCTCGCGCTCGACCCGTCCGCGCTCTTCTTCTCCAACGGCCCCGGCGACCCCGAGGCCTCGGACCGCCACGTCGAGCTGCTGCGCACCACCCTGCGCGCCGACCTGCCGTTCTTCGGCATCTGCTTCGGCAACCAGCTGCTGGGGCGCGCTCTCGGCTTCGGCACCTACAAGCTCCCGTTCGGCCACCGCGGGATCAACCAGCCCGTGCTCGACAAGCTCACCGGCCGCGTGGAGATCACCTCGCAGAACCACGGGTTCGCCGTGGACGCGCCGATCGAGGGCGAGCTGGACTCGCCCGAGGGCTTCGGCCGCGTCGAGGTCAGCCACTACTCCCTCAACGACTCGGTCGTGGAGGGCCTGCGCTGCCTCGACATCCCCGCCTTCTCGGTGCAGTACCACCCGGAGGCGGCGGCCGGCCCGCACGACTCCAACCACCTCTTCGACCGCTTCCGCGAGATGGTCGTGCAGCGCACGGCCGGGCGCGGGGCCTCGGAGCCCACCGACATCCCCACGACCAGCAGCATCGGAGAGCAGAAGTAATGCCGCGCAGGGAAGACATCCAGAGCGTCCTGGTCATCGGCTCCGGCCCGATCGTCATCGGACAGGCCGTCGAGTTCGACTACTCCGGCACCCAGGCCTGCCGCGTGCTGCGCGCCGAGGGGGTGCGCGTGATCCTCGTCAACTCCAACCCGGCGACGATCATGACCGATCCCGACTTCGCCGACGCCACCTACGTGGAGCCGATCACGCCCAAGGCGATCGAGGCGATCATCGCCAAGGAGAAGCCGGATGCCATCCTGCCGACCCTCGGCGGGCAGACGGCCCTGAACGCGGCCATCCAGCTGCACGACCTCGGGATCCTCGAGAAGTACGGCGTCGAGCTCATCGGCGCGAGCTTCGAGGCGATCAACCGCGGCGAGGACCGCCAGATCTTCAAGCAGCTGGTGCTGGACGCGGGCGCCGACGTCGCGAAGTCCTACATCGCGCACACCGTCGACGAGGCGATCGAGTACGCCGAGGACCTGGGCTACCCCCTCGTCATCCGCCCGTCGTTCACCATGGGCGGCCTGGGCTCCGGCTTCGCCTACACCCGCGAGGAGCTGGTGCGGATGGTCGGCGACGGCCTGCACCAGAGCCCCACCACCGAGGTTCTCCTGGAGGAGTCGATCCTCGGCTGGAAGGAGTACGAGCTCGAGCTCATGCGCGACACGGCCGACAACACGGTCGTCGTCTGCTCGATCGAGAACGTCGACCCCGTCGGCGTGCACACGGGCGACTCGATCACCGTCGCACCGGCGCTGACCCTCACCGACCGCGAGTACCAGAAGCTGCGCGACATCGGCATCCGGATCATCCGCGACGTGGGCGTGGACACCGGCGGCTGCAACATCCAGTTCGCGATCGACCCGGCGGACGGCCGGATCATCGTGATCGAGATGAACCCGCGCGTCTCCCGCTCCTCCGCCCTCGCCTCCAAGGCGACCGGCTTCCCGATCGCCAAGATCGCCGCGAAGCTCGCCATCGGCTACCGCCTGGACGAGATCCCGAACGACATCACCAAGGTGACGCCGGCGAGCTTCGAGCCGACGCTGGACTACGTGGTCGTGAAGGTCCCGCGGTTCGCGTTCGAGAAGTTCCCGGCCGCCGACAAGACGCTGACCACGACCATGAAGTCGGTGGGCGAGGCGATGGCGATCGGCCGCAACTACGCGCAGGCGCTGCAGAAGGCGCTCCGCTCGCTCGAGAAGCGCGGCTCGTCGTTCCACTGGGGCGCGCAGGAGCGCTCGGTCGAGGAGCTCCTCGAGATCGCGAGGACCCCGACCGACGGCCGCATCGTCACCGTGCAGCAGGCGCTGCGCCTGGGAGCCACGGTCGAGCAGGCGTTCGAGTCCACGAAGATCGACCCCTGGTTCCTCGACCAGATCGTGCTGATCAACGAGATCGCCGACCTGGTGCGCGAGCACGACGGCCTCGACGCCGGACTCCTCCGCCTCGCGAAGGACCACGGCTTCTCGGACGCGCAGATCGCCGAGCTCCGCGGGCTCGACGAGGCGGAGGTCCGCCGCACCCGCTACGCGCTGGACGTGCGCCCGGTCTACAAGACCGTCGACACCTGCGCGGGCGAGTTCCCGGCGCTCACGCCGTACCACTACTCGTCGTACGACGAGGAGACGGAGGTCGTCGCCGCCGACCGCCGCAAGGTCGTCATCCTGGGCTCCGGCCCCAACCGCATCGGGCAGGGGGTCGAGTTCGACTACTCCTGCGTGCACGCCTCGTTCGCGCTCTCGGACGCGGGCTTCGAGACGATCATGATCAACTGCAACCCCGAGACGGTCTCGACCGACTACGACACCTCGGACCGCCTCTACTTCGAGCCGCTGACTCTCGAGGACGTGCTCGAGGTCATCCACGCGGAGTCGCAGTCCGGCGAGCTCGTCGGCGTCGTCGTGCAGCTGGGCGGCCAGACGGCGCTCGGGCTCGCCGCGGGCCTCGAGGCGGCCGGCGTGCCCATCCTCGGCACCACCCCCGCGAACATCGACCTCGCGGAGGAGCGCGGCGCGTTCTCGCGGATCCTCGACGAGGCGGGACTTCTCGCTCCGCGCAACGGCACCGCGACCGACCTCGACGGCGCCCGCGAGGTCGCGGTGGAGATCGGCTACCCGGTCCTCGTCCGTCCGTCGTTCGTCCTCGGCGGGCGCGGCATGGAGATCGTCTACGGAACGCCCCAGCTCGAGGACTACTTCGAGCGGATGGCCGGCGAGGGGATCATCGACGAGGCGCACCCGCTGCTGGTGGACCGCTTCCTCGATGACGCGATCGAGATCGACGTCGACGCGCTCTTCGACGGCGAGCAGCTCTACATCGGCGGCGTGATGGAGCACATCGAGGAGGCCGGCATCCACTCCGGCGACTCGGCGTGCACGCTCCCGCCGGTGACGCTCGGCCGCCGGCAGATCGACCAGGTGCGGGAGGCGACCCTCGCGATCGCGCAGGGCGTCGGCGTCCGGGGACTGCTGAACGTCCAGTTCGCGATCGGCCAGGGCGTGCTCTACGTGCTCGAGGCGAACCCCCGGGCCTCGCGCACCGTGCCGTTCGTGTCGAAGGCGCTGGGCATCCCGCTCGCGAAGGCAGCGTCGCGCCTGATGGTGGGCGAGACCATCGCCGCGCTGAAGGCCGAGGGCCTGCTGCCCGAGCGCGACGGCTCCGACGTCCCGATGGACTCTCCCATCGCGGTGAAGGAGGCGGTCCTGCCGTTCAAGCGCTTCCGCACCAAGGAGGGCCAGATCGTCGACTCGCTGCTCGGGCCCGAGATGCGCTCCACCGGCGAGGTCATGGGGATCGACCGCGACTTCCCGCGCGCCTTCGCGAAGAGCCAGGACGCCGCGTACGGCGGCATGCCGGCGAGCGGGACCGTCTTCATCTCGGTCGCCGACCGCGACAAGCGCTCGATCGTCCTGCCCGCGCTGCGCCTGCGCCAGCTCGGCTTCGACATCCTCGCGACCGAGGGCACGGCCGAGGTGCTGAACCGCAACGGGATCCAGGCCCGCGTGGTCCGCAAGTACAGCGAGACCGCCGAGGGCGACGCGCCCTCCATCGTCGAGCTGATCGCCCGCGACGAGGTCGACGTGGTGATCAACACGCCCAGCGGAGGAGCGACCCGCGCCGACGGCTACGAGATCCGCGCCGCCGCGGTCGCCGCGGACAAGCCGCTGTTCACCACGATCGCCCAGCTCGCGGCCGCGGTCGCCTCGCTCGACGCGGCGAACGAGCCCTTCGAGGTGACGAGCCTGCAGGACTACGCCCTGCGCCGCGCGGAGCGCACCGCGTGAGCGGCGGCGCGGCGGGCACCGCCTCCTTCGGCTCGCGCCTCGAGGCGGCGTTCGCCGCGCACGGCCGGCTCTGCGTCGGGATCGACCCGCACGCGTACCTGCTCGACGCGTGGGGCCTCGCCGACGACGCGGCCGGGCTCGAGAGCTTCGGCCGCTCGGTCGTCGAGGCGGCGGCCGGCCGTGTAGGCGTCGTCAAGCCGCAGATCGCCTTCTTCGAGCGGCACGGCTCGGCGGGCTACGCCGCGCTCGAGCGCGTGCTCGCCGACGCCCGCGAGGCCGGACTGCTGGTGATCGCCGACGTCAAGCGCGGCGACATCGGCACGAGCGTCACCGCCTATGCCGAGGCGTGGCTCCGGCCCGGCTCGCCGCTCGAGGCGGACGCCATGACCGCCGCGGCCTACCAGGGGCTCGGCTCCCTCGAGGGCATGCTGACCCTCGCGGAGGAGGCGGGCAAGGGCGTGTTCGTCCTCGCAGCCACCTCCAACCCCGAGGCCCGTCCCGTGCAGCGCGCCCTCGTGCAGGACGGCGGCCGGGCGGGATACACCGTGGCACGCGCGGTCGTGGCGGACGTGGCATCCTGGAACGACGCTCACGCTCGCGCGTCGATCGGCTCGGTCGGCGTGGTGCTCGGCGCCACGGTCGCCCTGGGCGACTTCGGCATCGGCATCGACGAGCCGCTGCACCCCGCACTCCCGGTGCTCGCGCCCGGCTTCGGCCACCAGGGCGCGGCCGTCGCGGACGCGCAGCGGCTGTTCGGCGCGCTGAGCGCCGCCACCATCGTCAGCGAGTCGCGGAGCGTGCTCGGCGCCGGCCCCTCGGGGATCGCGGCCGAGATCACCCGCCGCGCGACCGACATCCAGGAGACCCTTGTCCGCTGAAACCGTCAGCCCCGATCCCGGCGCCTCCTCGCGCCCGGAGGCCGTGCGCCGTCCCTCGCCGCCCGAGGTCGACCGGCGCGCCGCCTCCGAGGCCGCGATCGCGGCGCGCCGTGCCCGCGCCGCCGTCAAGAAGGCCGTCGCCGCCGGACGCCGCCCCGCGACCGCCGTGCTCGCGGCGGCCCAGGCCGAGCCGCTCGGAGTCGAGGGGCGGATGCGCGTCAGCGAGCTGCTCCGCGCCGTGCCCGCACTCGGCGTGGTGAAGACGCCCCGGGTGATGGACCAGCTGCGGATCGCCGAGTCGAAGCGCCTCGGCGGGCTCGGCCGGCGCCAGGTCGAGGGCCTGTCGTCGTTCCTGGAGGAGCGGGAGTCGCGGCAGCGCCGCCCCGGCCGCAACCGCCTGCTCGTCCTCGCCGGTCCGACCGCGGTCGGCAAGGGCACCGTGTCGACCTACATCCGCGAGAACTACCCGGACGTCCTGCTCTCGGTCTCGGCCACCACCCGGGCCCCGCGTCCGGGCGAGGTGGACGGCGTCAGCTACTACTTCGTCGACGACGCCGAGTTCGACCGGATGGTCGCGGCGGGGGAGTTCCTCGAGTACGCCGTCGTCCACAACGCTCACCGCTACGGCACGCCCCGCGGCCCCATCGACGCCGCGCTGGAGCAGGGCCGGCAGGTGATGCTCGAGATCGACATCCAGGGTGCCCGCCAGGTGCGCGAGCGGATGCCGGACGCGCGGCTGGTCTTCCTCCTGCCGCCGAGCTGGGACGAGCTGGTCCGCCGCCTGGTCGGCCGCGGCACCGAGAGCGCGGAGGAGCAGGAGCGCCGTCTGGCCACCGCGAAGGTGGAGCTGGCCGCGCAGGACGAGTTCGATTTCGCCGTCGTCAACAGCACCGTGCCCGAAGCGGCCCGCGAGGTCGTAGAATTGATGTCGCCTCGTGCCGACGGCGCGCCCGCTGACCCGGGCCGCTGAGACCGGGCCACCGACCACCTCCGGGCCGACGCCCCGGGTCCCACCGGGCACACGCCCCTCGGAGCCCGCGCGCCGTGTTGCTCCGGAGCCGCAGATCGGCGCTGATGCGCCTGCAAGGAGACACCCATGGCCAACAACCTCGGCATCATCGACCCGCCCATCGACGAGCTCCTCTCGAAGGTCGACTCCAAGTACGCGCTGGTGATCTTCGCCTCCAAGCGCGCCCGCCAGATCAACGACTACTACGCCGACCTCCACGAGGGCAGCCTGTTCGACAACGTCGGCCCGCTGGTCGACTCCACCATCGACGACAAGCCCCTCTCGGTCGCACTGCACGAGATCAACGAGGACAAGCTCGTCGCCAAGCCCCTCGCCGAGTAGTCCCCTCCGGGTGGGCTCCTCTCTCGAGGCCGGCCGACGGCTCAACGTCGTCGTCGGCATCACCGGTGGCATCGCCGCGTACAAGGCCGTCGGAGTCGTCCGCGCGCTGGTCCTCGCGGAGCACGACGTGCACGTCGTCGCGACCGAGGCCGCGCTGCGCTTCGTCGGCAAGCCCACCCTCGAGGCCATCTCGCGGAACCCGGTGCACACCGAGCTCTACGAGGGCGTCGCCGAGGTCCGGCACGTGGCCATCGGCCAGGCCGCCGACCTCATCGTGATCGCGCCCGCGACGGCGCACACGCTCGCCAAGCTCGCCGCCGGCCTCGCCGACGACCTGCTCGGCAACACGGTGCTCGCGAGCACCGCCCCGCTCGTGGTCGCCCCCGCGATGCACACCGAGATGTGGGCGAACGCCGCCACCGTCGCGAACATGGCGGTGCTCCGCTCCCGCGGCGTGCACGTCGTCGGCCCCGCGGTCGGCCGCCTCACCGGCGCCGACTCGGGCCCCGGCCGCATGGAGGAGCCCGAGACGATCGTGGCGGAGGCCCTCGCCGTCCACGCCCGCTCCGCCTCCGCCCGCCGCGACCTCGCGGGCGTGCGCGTCCTCGTGACCGCCGGCGGAACCCGCGAGCCCCTCGACCCGGTGCGCTTCGTCGGCAACCGCTCCAGCGGCAGGCAGGGCGTCGCGCTCGCGCTGGCCGCTGCGGCCCGGGGGGCGGAGGTCACCCTCCTCGCCGCGAACCTCGACGTGCCGGCGCCGGAGGGCGTCACGGTCCTCCCGGTGGGCACCGCGCTCGAGCTGCGCGAGGCCGCCCTCGCCGCGGCCACCGGCGCGGACGTCGTGATCATGGCCGCGGCCGTCGCCGACTACCGGCCCGCCGCGGTCGCCGACGCGAAGATCAAGAAGGAGCAGCAGGGCGACCGTCTCGTCCTCGAGCTCGTCAAGAACCCGGACGTCCTCGCCGAGATCTCCGCCTCCCGGCGGGAGGGGCAGATCGTCGTCGGCTTCGCCGCGGAGACCGAGCCGGACCGGGACGCGATGCTCGCGCTCGGCCGCGCCAAGATCGCCCGCAAGGGCTGCGACCTGCTCGTCCTCAACAGGGTGGGCTGGGCCGAGGGTTTCCAGAGCGACAGCAACGCCGTCGTGGTCCTCGATCGGGCCGGCGATATAGTTGGCGAGGCCTCGGGCAGCAAGGCGGAGGTGGCCGATCGCGTCCTCGACGCGGTCGTGCGCTAGCCCCGCCGGTCCGCCCGCCCAGGCGCCGATCGCCTGCCGCCCGGCATCGCGCCCGCCAGGCCACTCCCGGTACGAACGACCCCGGTCCGCACGAGCCGGGACGAGAAGAGAAGCATGACCTCCGGTCCCCTCCGCCTGTTCACCTCCGAGTCCGTCACCGAGGGCCACCCGGACAAGATCTGCGACCAGATCTCGGACCGCATCCTCGACGCCCTGCTCCGCGAGGACCCGCACAGCCGGGTCGCCGTCGAGACGCTGGTCACGACGGGGCTCGTGCACGTCGCGGGCGAGGTCTCCACGAGCGGCTACGTCGAGATCCCCAAGATCGTGCGCGACACGATCGTCGAGATCGGCTACGACTCCTCGGAGAAGGGCTTCGACGGCCGCTCCTGCGGCGTCTCGGTCTCGATCGGCCAGCAGTCGCCCGAGATCGCGGCGGGCGTCGACACGGCGCTCGAGGTCCGCTCCTCCGAGGCGGGCGAGGACGCCTTCGACCGCCAGGGCGCGGGCGACCAGGGCCTGATGTTCGGCTTCGCGACCGACGAGACCCCCGAGTACATGCCGCTGCCGAGCTGGCTCTCGCACCGCCTCGCCGAGCGCCTGGCCGCCGTCCGCAAGTCGGGCGAGCTCGACTACCTCCGACCCGACGGCAAGACCCAGGTCACCATCGGCTACGACGGCACGACGCCGTCCACCATCGACACCGTCGTCCTGTCCACCCAGCACGCCGAGCACGTCAGCACCGAGACGATCCACGCGGACATCGCGGCGCACGTCATCCGCCCCGTGCTCGAGACGGTCGACCTCGACTCCTCCGCCGTGCGCCTGCTGATCAACCCGACCGGCCGCTTCGAGATCGGCGGGCCTCAGGGCGACGCCGGGCTCACCGGCCGCAAGATCATCGTCGACACCTACGGCGGAGCGTCCCGCCACGGCGGCGGCGCGTTCTCGGGCAAGGACCCGTCGAAGGTGGACCGCTCGGCCGCCTACGCCATGCGGTGGGTCGCCAAGAACGCGGTCGCCGCGGGGCTCGCCTCGCGGCTGGAGGTGCAGGTCGCCTACGCCATCGGCAAGGCGGCCCCGGTCGGCCTCTACGTCGAGACGTTCGGCACCGGCACCGTCTCCGACGAGACGATCACCGAGGCGATCCGCTCGGTCTTCGACCTGCGCCCGGCCGCGATCATCCACGCACTCGACCTGCTCCGCCCGATCTACGCGCAGACCGCGGCCTACGGCCACTTCGGCCGGGAGCTCCCCGACTTCACCTGGGAGCGCCTCGACCGGGTCGACGACCTGCGCTCCGCCGCGGGCCTCTCGTAGCGGGCGCGGCGGCGATGGCGACGAGCGGAGCCGTCGCGCGCGTGCTCCTGGACTCGCCCCTCCCGCAGCTCGACCGGCTCCTGGACTACGCGGTGCCGGAGGCGCTGCGCGGCGAGGTGGTCCCCGGCGTGCGCGTGCGGGTGCCGTTGCGGACCGGAGGCCGGATCGCCGACGCGTTCGTCGTCGAGACGGGGGAGGGGACCGAGCACGCCGGAGCGCTCAGCGGCATCGAGGAGCTGGTCTCGCCGCTCGTCGTGCTGACCCCGGAGGTCTGGGCCCTCGCCCGCCGGGTGGCCGACCGCGCCTCCGGGGGCGCGAGCGACGTGCTGCGCCTGGCCGTGCCGCGCCGCCACGTCCGCGTCGAGAAGGCGCGACTCGCCGCGGGTCCCGCTCCTGCGGCGCCCGCGGTCGAGGCGGGCGGCGTGACGGGCTACCCCGACGCCTCCTTCGTTGGACTCGCCGAGGGGGCCCGGCTGGCGGTCGGCGCCGTGCCGGCTCCGGTGGGGCTCGACTCGGGCGCGTGGGTCGGCGGCTGGGCCGTCACGCTCGCCGAGCTCGCTCGGGACACGCTCGCCGCGGGCCGCGACGCGATCCTGGCCGTCCCCGACTACCGCGACCAGGAGCAGCTGGAGCTCGCTCTCGCCGCCCTCGTCCCCGCGGAGGCGGTGGTGCGCCTCGATGCGCGGCAGAAGGGCGCCGAGCGCTACTCCGCCTTCGTCCGCTGCCTCGATCCCGGGCCGCGGGTCGTCGTCGGCAACCGCTCCGTCCTCTATGCGCCCTCCTCCGCCCTCGGCCTGATCGCGCTCTGGGACGACGGCGATCCGCTCTTCGCCGAGCCGCTCGCGCCCTACGCGCACGCGCGCGACGTCGCCCTGGTGCGGCAGGAGCAGAGCGGCGCCGGCCTCGTCCTGCTCGGCAACACGCGCACGGTCGAGGTCGAGCGGCTCGTCGAGATCGGCTTCGCGACCGAGGTGGAGCCGCGGCCGAGCCGCCGCCCGCACGTCGTGCCGACCGCCCAGCAGTGGGCGGCCGACGAGCACGACGCGGCAGCGCGCATCCCCTCCTCCGCCTGGCGGGAGGCGCGGAAGGCCCTCGACTCCGGTCCCGTGCTCGTCCAGGTCGCGCGCCCCGGCTACGCGCCGGTGGTCGCCTGCGCCCGCTGCCGGACCGTCGCACGCTGCAACCGCTGCCAGGGTCCGCTCGGCGTGCACTCCGAGGGCGGGCGGCCGAGCTGCGGCTGGTGCGGCCTGATCGCGGCCGACTGGACCTGCTCCGTCTGCGAGGCGACGGCTCTGCGCCTCGTCTCCCTCGGCGCGGGCCGCACCGCGGAGGAGCTCGGACGCGCCTTCCCGGGTGCCAAGGTGATCGTCGCCGACGGGCAGCGCCCCGTGCTCACCCTCCCCGACGAGCCCGCGCTCGTCGTGGCCACGCGCGGGGCGGAGCCGCGGGCCGACGGCGGCTACCACGCCGTCCTGCTGCTGGACGGCGAGCGGATGCTGGCCCGCGAGAGCCTGCGGGTCGCCGACGACGCGCTTCGCACCTGGTCGAACGCCGCGGCGCTGGCACGCCCGGGCGCGCCGGTCCTCCTGGTCGGGGTCGGCGGTCGGCTCGCGACCGCCCTGGCGACCTGGCGGCAGGCCGAGTACCTCCGGGCCGAGCTCCAGGAGCGGCGCGCTCTGCGCTTCCCGCCCGCGGTGCGCCTGGCCACGGTGAGCGGCGACGCGCACGCGGTGGAGGAGGCGCTCGACGCGCTCGACGAGGACGACCGGCACGAGGTCCTCGGTCCTGTCGGGCTCGAGGACGGCTCCGTCCGGGCGATCGTCCGGTTCGACTACGCTCGCGGTGCGGATGTGGCCGCGCGCCTCCGCTCCGCCGTGATCCGCAACGCCACGCGCCGTCGTCGCCCGCCGACCACGCCCGGCCGCTTCCGGCCGGCCCCCCGGCTCCGGGTCCGTCTCGACGACCCCGACATCCTCTGACCCCCCAGGAGACCCCCGTGCGCCTCGTTTTCGCCGGCACGCCCGCCGCCGCCGTTCCGACCCTCCGCGACCTCGCCGCCTCCGCGCACGAGGTCGTCGCCGTGGTCACCCGGGAGGACGCCCCGGTGGGCCGCAAGCGCGTGCTCACCCCCTCGCCGGTCGCCGTCGCGGCCGAGGAGCTGGGGATCCCGGTGATCCGGGCGAACCGCCTCGACGAGGACGTGACCGACCGGATCGCGGAGCTCGCCCCCGACCTCGGCGTGATCGTGGCCTACGGCGGCCTCGTCCGGCAGCGCCTGCTGGCGGTGCCGCGCCTGGGCTGGATCAACCTGCACTTCTCCCTGCTGCCGCGCTGGCGCGGGGCGGCTCCCGTCCAGCGGGCGCTGATGGCGGGCGACACGCGGATCGGCGCGAGCGTCTTCCAGCTGGTCGCCGAGCTCGACGCCGGTGACGTGTACGCCGAGCTCGCCGTCGACGCGGGGGAGCGCACCGCGGGCGAGCTGCTGACGGAGCTGGCCGGGAGCGGCGCCGGCCTCACCCTCGGCGTGGTCGACGCGCTGGAGGAGGGCACGGCCGTCGCGACTCCGCAGGCCGGAGAGGCGACCCCCGCTCCCAAGCTCGACGCCGCCGACGGCCGGATCGACTGGAGCCTCCCGACCGCGCGGGTCCTCGCGCTCGTGCGCGGAACGACTCCCGAGCCCGGAGCCTCGACCGCGGTGGGGGACGCGCGCCTCAAGGTGCTCGCGGTCCGCGCGGCCGAGGGGGACCTCGCTCCCGGCGTCGTCCGCCTCGACTCGGGGCGCGCCCTCGTCGGCACCGCGGACGGAGCGGTGGAGCTGGTCACCGTCCAGCCCGCCGGCAGGACCCCGATGGCCGGCGCCGCCTGGGCCCGCGGCCTGCGCGAGAGCACGGTGCTCGCGTGAGCGCCCGGCGCGAGGCCGCTCCCGCCCGCCGGGTCGCCTACGACGTCCTGCTCGCGGTGAGCGGGTCGGACGCCTACGCCAACCTGGTCCTGCCCGCGCGGATCAGCGCCGCCGGCCTCTCGCCCGCCGACGCGGGACTGGCCACCGAGCTCTGCTACGGCACCCTGCGGATGTCCGGCTACTACGACCGCGTGATCGCCCTCGCGGCCGGCCGGTCCGTCGAGAGCATCGATGCGCCGGTGCTCGACGCGCTGCGCCTGGGCGTGCACCAGCTGCTCGCGACCCGCGTGGCCCCGCACGCCGCGGTGAACGAGAGCGTCGCGCTCGTCGCGGCCGGCTCCTCGCGGGGAGCGGTGGCCTTCGCCAACGCCGTGCTGCGCGCGGTCTCGCGCTCGAGCGCCGGCGAGTGGCGCGAGCGGGTCTCCGCGGCCGCGGTCTCCGGCGACGACCGGATCGCCGCGCTGAGCTCCCACCCCGTGTGGATCGTGCGCGCCCTGCGACGGGCGCTGGCGGCGGAGGGGGCGGCCGACGAGCTCGACGCGCTGCTCGCCGCCGACAACGCGGCTCCGCGGGTGAACCTGGTGGCTCTGCCGGGCCTGGCGTCTCCCGGCGAGATCGCCGACGCCGAATCCGACCGGTTCTCGCCGGTCGGCATGACCAGCACCGGCGGCGACCCGGAGGCGTTCCCCGCGGTGCACGAGGGCCGCGTGCGCGTGCAGGACGAGGGCTCCCAGCTCGCCGCTCTGGCGCTCTCCCGGGCACGGCCGGTCCGCCCGGGCGAGCGCTGGCTCGACCTGTGCGCGGGACCCGGCGGCAAGGCGGCGCTGCTCGCGGCGGAGGCGCGCGCAGGAGGGGCGGCGCTGCTCGCCAACGAGGTGGTCCCGGGCCGCGCGGGCCTGGTGCGGCAGGCGCTGGCCGCCGTCGACCCGTCGGTCGAGGTGCGCACCGGCGACGGGCGCGACCTGGGCGACGAGCAGCCGGGATCGTTCGACCGCATCCTCCTCGACGCGCCGTGCACCGGTCTCGGTGCGCTGCGGCGGCGGCCGGAGGCGCGCTGGCGCAAGTCCGCGGCCGACGTGGAGCCGCTGGCCGCACTCCAGGGCGAGCTGCTCGACTCCGCGGTGAGGGCTCTCGCTCCCGACGGTCTGCTGGCCTACGTGACCTGCTCGCCGCACCTCGGCGAGACCCGGCGCGTGCTCGCCCTCGCGCAGGAGCGGCACGAGCTCGAGCTCGTCGACACGCCGGCCGTGCTGCGCGCGGTGACGGCGGACCCGCTCCCGCTGCCGGACGGCCCCCTCCACGTGCAGCTCTGGCCGCACCGGCACGGCACCGACGCCATGTTCGTGCAGCTCCTCCGCCGGCCCCTCGAGGCGGCGTCCGGGAACGCCTGACCCCTCCGGAGCGGGAGCGTCCTCGGCCGGGCGGACGCGGAGGACGCTCCGATCTAGGCTGGACGCATGCCCGCACGGATCAACCCCAGCATCCTCTCCGCCGACTTCGTGAACTTCGAGGCCGAGCTGCAGCGCATCGCCGGAGCCGACCTCGTGCACGTCGACGTGATGGACAACCACTTCGTGCCGAACCTCACCTTCGGGCTGACCATGGTCCAGCGCCTCCAGGACGTCTCGCCCCGCCCGCTCGACCTGCACCTGATGATCGACGACCCCGACCGGTGGGCCCCCGACTACGCCGAGACCGGCGCCTACTCCGTGACCTTCCACGCCGAGGCCGCGCGCGACGCCGTGGCCCTGGCGCGGCGCCTGCGCGAGATCGGCTCGCGGGCGGGGATCGCGCTCAAGCCGGGCACGATGGTGGACGACTACCTCGACCTCCTGCCCGAGTTCGACCAGGTCCTCGTGATGACGGTCGAGCCCGGCTTCGGGGGCCAGTCCTTCATGCAGGAGACGATGCCCAAGCTGCGCACGCTCCGGAACGTGGTGGACCGCACCGGGCTCGACGTCTGGCTCCAGGTCGACGGCGGGATCGCACCCGGCACGATCGAGATCGCAGCGGAGGCGGGAGCCGACACCTTCGTCGCGGGCTCCGCGGTCTTCGGCGCGGACGACCCGGAGGCCGCGATCGCGTCGCTGCGCGAGACGGCGACCGCTCACCTGCACCGGCACTGAGGCGTCCCGCGCCCGGCCGCCGTATAGACTTCCCCGGTGAAAACTTTCGACGACCTCTTCGCTGAGCTGGGCGAGAAGGCCGCCGCCCGTCCCGAGGGTTCGGGCACCGTCCGCGAGCTCGACGCCGGCGTGCACTTCATCGGCAAGAAGATCGTCGAGGAGGCAGCCGAGGTGTGGATGGCCGCCGAGTACGAGGGCGACGAGCGCACCGCCGAGGAGATCTCGCAGCTGCTCTACCACCTGCAGGTGCTCATGCTCGCCAAGGGACTGACGACGGCCGACGTCTACCGGCATCTGTGAGCCCCGCCCCGCTCGCCGGGGTGCGCCTCCGCTCCGCGCCGTCGCGCCCGCACGCTCCCCGAGGAGCCGTGCCGCCCCCTGAACAGCCGTCGAGTCATGAAGGACGTCCCGTGACCACCACCCCCGCCCCGGCGCTCCTGCGCGTCGCCGTCCCCAACAAGGGCTCCCTCTCGGAGACCGCCGGTCAGATGCTCGCGGAGGCCGGCTACACCGGCCGCCGCGACCCGAAGGAGCTGCACGTCGTCGACGAGCGCAACGGGGTCGAGTTCTTCTACCTGCGCCCGCGCGACATCGCCACCTACGTCGGCTCCGGCGCTCTCGACGTCGGGGTCACCGGCCGCGACCTCCTGATCGACTCCGGCTCCGAGGCGCGCGAGATCGCGAGCCTCGGCTTCGCGAACTCCACCTTCCGCTTCGCCGGGCCCGCAGGCCGCTACGACGAGCTCGCGCAGATCGACGGCCTCCGCGTGGCGACCAGCTACCCGGGCCTCGTGGGCCGCTTCCTCCGGGAGCACGGCGTCGAGGTGACGCTGATCCGCCTCGACGGCGCGGTCGAGTCCGCGATCCAGCTCGGCGTCGCCGACGTCATCGCCGATGTCGTCGAGACCGGCACCACGCTCCGCAAGGCCGGCCTCGAGATCTTCGGGCCGGTCATCCTGGACTCGACCGCCGTCCTGGTCTCCGCCGCGGGGGAGCCCGAGGGCATCCCGGTGCTGCTGCGCCGCCTGCAGGGCGTGCTGGTCGCCCGCGAGTACGTGCTGCTCGACTACGACTGCCCCGTCGCGCTCCTGGAGAGCGCCACGGCGATCGCCCCGGGCTTCGAGTCGCCGACGGTCTCGCCGCTGCACGACGCCGAGTGGGTGGCCGTCCGCGTGATGGTGCCGCGCTCGGACATGAACCAGGTGATGGACCGCCTGTACGACCTGGGCGCCCGCGCGATCCTGGTCACCTCCATCCACGCCGCGCGCCTGTAGAGGGGGAGCCGATGAGTCTCGCCGTCCGCGTCATCCCCTGCCTCGACGTCGCCGCCGGCCGCGTCGTGAAGGGCGTCAACTTCCAGAACCTGCGCGATGCGGGCGACCCCGTCGAGCTCGCCCGCCTCTACTTCGAGCAGGGCGCCGACGAGCTGACCTTCCTCGACGTCACCGCCACGGTCGACGACCGCTCGACCACCTACGACGTGGTGCGGGCGACCGCCGAGCAGGTCTTCATCCCGCTCACGGTCGGCGGAGGCGTGCGCAGCGCCGAGGACGTCTCGCGACTGCTCGCGCACGGCGCCGACAAGGTGGGCGTCAACTCCGCCGCGATCGCCCGGCCCGAGCTCCTCGGCGAGATCGCCGACGTCTTCGGCGCGCAGGTGCTCGTGCTCTCGCTCGACGTCAAGCGGAGCGACGCCACGCCGTCCGGCTTCGTCGTCACCACTCACGGCGGACGCCGCGAGACCGAGCTCGACGCCCTGGCCTGGGCGGCCGAGGCCGTCGAGCGCGGCGCCGGGGAGCTGCTGGTCAACTCCATCGACGCCGACGGCACCAAGCAGGGCTTCGACCTCGAGCTGATCGCCGCGATGCGCGAGCTGAGCTCCGTGCCGGTCATCGCCTCCGGAGGCGCCGGCGCCGTCGAGCACTTCGCTCCGGCCGTCGACGCGGGAGCCGACGCCGTGCTCGCCGCCTCCGTCTTCCACAACCGCGAGCTGACGATCGGCGACGTCAAGCGCGCGCTCGCCGCCTCCGGGATCGAGATCCGATGACCCCCGCCGAGCTCGACGCCGTCCTGGACCGCGCCGCCTTCGATCCGACCGGGCTCCTGCCCGCGATCATCCAGCAGCACGACACCCGCGAGGTGCTCATGATGGGCTGGATGGACCGCGAGGCGCTCCGGCGGACCCTCACCGAGGGCCGCGTCACCTTCTGGTCGCGCTCGCGCCAGGAGTACTGGCGCAAGGGCGACACGTCCGGGCACGCGCAGTACGTGCGGGGTGCCGCCCTCGACTGCGACGCCGACACCCTGCTGGTCCAGGTCGAGCAGATCGGCGCAGCCTGCCACACGGGCGAGCACGCCTGCTTCGACGTCGACCCCCTCGTGCCGTTCACCGGCCTCGGTCCGGCGGAGTGAGCATGAGCGGACGGCGGCTGAAGTACACGGCGATCCTCGGGGTCGTGCTGCTCGCCGCGCTCGAGCTGACTTCCTCCACCCAGACCTGGTCCACGCTGACCCTGGCCGCGATCGAGGGGGAGGGCCAGCGGATCGACGTGGCCGGGACCGTCGCCGCGCCCGCGCTCTCCGCCCTGGCGCTCGCGGGCCTCGCCCTCGCCGCGGCCCTCGCCATCGCCGGCCCCGTCTTCCGGATCGTGCTCGGTGTGCTCCAGGCCGTCCTCGGCGCCTCGGTGGTGCTCGCGGCCGCGACGGCACTGGGCGACCCCGTGCGCGCCGGCGCTTCGCTCGTCACCGAGGCGACCGCCATCGCGGGGGAGCAGTCCGTCGCGGCGCTCGTGGCCTCGTCCTCCGCGACGGCCTGGCCCGTCGTCGCCCTGGTCTGCGGCGTGCTCACCGCGCTGCTCGGGATCGGCGTCCTCGTGACCTCGGGCCGCTGGCCGGGAGCGGCGCGGAAGCGCGCCTCCCGCTTCGAGCCCGCCGACGGCTACGGCCACGGCGCGTCGACCGTGCAGACGGACGACGGCGACATCGACCCGGTCGTCTCGTGGGACGAGCTCTCGCGCGGCGACGACCCCACCTCGGGCCGCTGACACCGGCCGCGGTCGTGTCCGGCGGTCCGGCATCCCCGCCTCCTGCAGGCGGCTGCGCAGGCGAGTCCGGGGCCGGGCGCTCAGGCGCCTCACGCTAGACTGCTCTGGTCCCGATGCACCCCCAGGAGGAGACCCATGAGCACCGAGCACGACGACGACAACCACGGCCACTCGCCCGCAGCGTGGACGGCCGTCGTCATCATGCTGGTCGGATTCACGATCGGCACGATCGCGTTCTGGTTCGACGTGCCCCTGGTGGTCTGGCTCTCGGCCGGCCTGGTCGTGGTGGGTCTGCTCGTGGGCATGGGCATGGCCAAGGCGGGCTACGGCGTCAACGGCGCGAAGGCGAACCCGAAGGCGCGCGCCTAGGTGCTCGCCGACCTCACCGCCGGCGCCCTGGCCGACGCGGCCCGGCGCCGCGAGAGCGCCCCGCTCGAAGCCGTCGAGCGCCGCGCGCTCGCCCAGGCGCCCGCCCTCGACGCCCTGGCCGCTCTGGCCCCCGCCGAGCGCGTCAGGATCATCGCCGAGGTGAAGCGCGCCAGCCCGTCGCGCGGAGCCCTCGCCGACATCCCCGTCCCCGCCGAGCTGGCCGGACAGTACGAGCTCGGGGGAGCGAGCGCGATCAGCGTCCTCACCGAGGAGCGCCGCTTCAAGGGGTCCCTGGCGGACCTCGAGGCGGTCCGCGAGCGCGTGTCGATCCCCGTCCTGCGCAAGGACTTCGTCGCCGAGCCGTACCAGGTCCTCGAGGCCCGCGCGGCCGGAGCCGACCTGGTCCTCCTCATCGTCGCCGCGCTCGAGCAGCCCCTGCTCGCCGAGCTGCACGCCCTCGTCCTCGAGCTGGGGATGACCCCGCTCGTCGAGACGCACTCGGCCGACGAGCTCGAGCGGGCCGCCGACCTCGGCGCGCGGCTCATCGGCGTGAACGCCCGCGACCTCTCCACCTTCCAGCTCGACCGCGACCTCTTCGGCCGCCTCTCCGAGCGCTTCCCCGACGACGCGGTGAAGGTGGCCGAGTCGGCCGTCCTCACCGCCGACGACGTCGCGCACTACCGCGGCTCCGGAGCCGACGTCGTCCTCGTGGGCGAGGCTCTCGTCACCGGCGGCGACCCCGTCTCCACCCTCGCCGGCTTCCTGGCGCACTGACCACACCGATAGGCGGTACCCCCATGGCACTCCGGGATGAACTCGGCCCCTACTTCGGCGAGTTCGGCGGACGCTACGTCCCCGAGTCCCTCGTCGAGGCCCTCGACGAGCTGAGCGCCGAGTACGAGCGCACGAAGGTCGACCCCGCGTTCGCGGCCGAGCTGATGGAGCTGCACCGCAGCTACACCGGCCGTCCGTCGATCATCACCGAGGTGCCGCGGTTCGCCGAGCACGCCGGCGGAGCGCGGATCATCCTCAAGCGCGAGGACCTCAACCACACCGGCTCGCACAAGATCAACAACGTGCTGGGCCAGGCGCTGCTCACCAAGCGGATCGGCAAGACCCGCGTCATCGCCGAGACGGGAGCGGGCCAGCACGGCGTCGCGACCGCCACGGCCGCCGCCCTGTTCGGCCTCGACTGCGTGGTCTACATGGGCGAGGTCGACACCGAGCGCCAGGCCCTCAACGTCGCCCGCATGCGCCTGCTCGGCGCCGAGGTGATCCCCGTGACGACCGGCTCGCGCACCCTCAAGGACGCGATCAACGACGCGATGCGCGACTGGGTGACGAACGTCGGCACCACGAACTACATCTTCGGCACCGTCGCGGGCCCGCATCCGTTCCCGGCCCTCGTCCGCGACTTCCAGAAGATCATCGGCGAGGAGGCGCGCGAGCAGGTCCTCGAGCTGACCGGCTCGCTGCCCACCGCGGTCACCGCCTGCGTCGGCGGCGGCTCCAACGCGATGGGGATCTTCCACGCCTTCCTCGACGACCCCGAGGTCCGCCTCGTCGGCTTCGAGGCCGGCGGCGACGGGATCGAGACCCCCCGCCACGCGGCGACCATCAGCAGGGGCCGCCCTGGAGTCCTGCACGGCGCCCGGAGCTTCCTCCTCCAGGACGAGGACGGCCAGACCGTCGAGTCGCACTCGATCTCGGCCGGCCTCGACTACCCGGGCATCGGCCCGGAGCACGCGTGGCTCTCGAGCATCGGCCGCGCCGACTACCGCGCGGTCACCGACTCGGCCGCGATGGACGCGCTCATGCTGCTCAGCCGCACCGAGGGGATCATCCCCGCGATCGAGTCCGCGCACGCGCTGGCCGGCACGCTGGAGCTCGGGCGCGAGCTCGGCCCCGAGGCCACCATCCTGGTCAACCTCTCGGGCCGCGGCGACAAGGACATGACGACCGCTGCGCACTACTTCGGCCTCATGGACCAGGGCGCGGTGCAGTCGTGAGCGGCCGCGGACCGAGCGTCGCCGAGACCGTCCGGCGCCGGAACGAGGAGGCGGCGGGCGCCCTGATCGGCTACCTCCCCGTCGGCTTCCCCGACCTGCCGACCAGCATCGACGCCGCCGTGGCCATGGCCGAGAACGGCGTCGACGCGATCGAGTTCGGTCTGCCCTACTCCGATCCGGTGATGGACGGACCCGTCATCCAGGAGGCGACCCAGGCCGCCATCGCGGGCGGCTTCCGCCTCCGCCACGGCTTCGAGGCCGTCCGCGAGATCCGGGCGCGCGTCGACGTGCCGGTCCTGGTGATGACCTACTACAACCCCGTCCTGCAGTACGGGGTCGAGCGCTTCGCCACCGATCTGGCCGAGGCCGGCGGGTCCGGCCTCATCACGCCTGACCTGATCCCGGACGAGGGCGCCGAGTGGCTCGCCGTCTCCGAGCGGCTCGGACTCGACCGCGTGTTCCTCGCGGCACCGTCCTCGACGGACACGCGCCTGCGCCAGGCCGTCGACTCGAGCCGTGGATTCGTCTACGCGGTCTCGACGATGGGCATCACCGGCGCGCGCACCGATGTCGACTCCGCGGCCCGCACCCTGGTCGACCGCCTCCGCGCCGCCGGCTCCGAGAGCGCGTGCGTCGGCCTGGGCATCTCGACCGGCGAGCAGGTCGCCGAGATCCTCGCCTACGCGGACGGCGCCATCGTCGGATCCGCCCTGGTGCGGGCGCTGGCGTCCGGCGGGGTCGACGCGGTCGCCGAGACCTCCCGCGGCCTCGCCGAGGGCACCCGCCTGCGCTCCGCGCGCTGACACCCTCCCGCTACAATCGGGATGCCCACCGGGGCGCGGCCGAGCCGCGCCCGGGGGACCCCCTCCTTCGAAAGGTCGAGTACCGGTGTCCGTACCGCTGAGCATTCCGAGCCCCCCCGACGCGTGGAGTCAGTACGACCTCACGATCGGCACCTTCACGCTCGCGATCCACACCTACGCGCTCTGCATCCTCGCGGGGATCATCGTGGCGACGATCATGACGAACCAGCGCCTCAAGCGCCGCGGCGCGGAGCCGTGGGTCGTGCTCGACATCATCATCTGGGCGGTGCCGCTCGGCATCGTCGGCGCCCGCGCCTACCACGTGCTCACCCACCCCGGCGACTACTTCTACGACGGCGCCGACCCGTGGGAGGTCGTCCGCATCTGGAACGGCGGCAACGCCATCTTCGGCGGGCTCATCGGAGGCGCGGTCGGCGCGTTCATCGGCTGCCGCTGGACAGGAGTGCGCTTCTGGACCTTCGCCGACGCCCTCGCCCCCGGCATGCTCGCCGCTCAGGCGCTCGGGCGCCTGGGCAACTGGTTCAACCACGAGCTCTTCGGCCTGCCCACGACCCTGCCCTGGGGCCTCGAGATCGAGACCACCAACCCGGCCTTCCCCGTCGGCCTCCCGGCGGGCACGCTCTTCCACCCGACCTTCCTCTACGAGATCCTCTGGAACGTCGTCGGCATCGCGGTCATCCTCCTGCTCGAGCGCCGTCTCAAGCTGCAGTGGGGCACCGTCTTCGCCGCCTACCTGATCTGGTACGGGATCGGCCGCGTCTGGTTCGAGTCCATCCGGATCGACCCGAGCGAGTTCTTCTGGGGCATCCGCACCAACGTCTGGGCCGCGCTCATCGCCGTGGTCATCGGCCTGGTCCTCGTGGTGATCCAGAAGCGCGAGCACCCGGGCGCCGAGCCCTCGGCCTACCGGCCGGGTCGCGAGTGGACGCCCGCCCCGGCTGCGGTAGAATTCGAGGACGTCGAGTCCGACTCCGACGACACCACCACCCCTGCTTCCGGCACCGACGCCGAGAAGCCGACGGTCTCCCGCACCTGACGGAGGTCGCGGAGCCTCCGCGACCGCCTCCCGGGTGCCCGACACCTCCACGACCGCCCCATCGCGGCGCAGCCACGAGCGCTGCCGCGGGCGGGTCGTCGTGCAGGCACCGCCGGCGGCGCGCGACGCTCGCGCCACGGCAGAACCCTGCGGCCCTCCCGATCGGGGAGCCGCTCCTCCTCCACCACCGCGGGCCAGCGACGTCCCGATCAGCCATCACCCCCGTGAGGACGGTTCCCATGGCCTCCGCCCAGCCCTCGACCCCGGCCCGCGCCGTGCCCTTCCTGGGCATGCCGCCGGCGCAGGGGATGTACGACCCGGCCGCCGAGAAGGACGCGTGCGGTCTCGCGATGGTCGCCACCATGCGCGGCACCGCCGGCCACGACATCATCGACGCCGCGCTGAACGCGCTGCGCAACCTCGAGCACCGCGGCGCCGTCGGCTCCGACGCGGGAACGGGCGACGGCGCGGGGATCATCACGCAGATCCCGGACGAGTTCCTCCGCGCGGTCGCTCCCTTCGAGCTCCCGCCGCTGGGCCAGTACGCGGTGGGCAACGCCTTCCTCCCGGTGGACGTGTTCGAGCGCGAGCGGGTCAAGTCGACGATCGCCGACATCGCCCGCGAGGAGAACCTCGCCGTGGTCGGCTGGCGGTCCGTGCCCGTGCAGCCCGACGAGATCGGCACGCTCGCCCGGGCCGCCATGCCGGCGATCGAGCAGCTGTTCATCCGGAGCGAGCTGACCGACGAGAGCGGCACGCCCCTCTCCTCCGTGCGCCTCGACCGCCTGACCTTCCGCCTGCGCAAGCGCGTCGAGCGCGAGCTCGAGGTCTACTTCATGTCGCTCTCGAGCCGCACGCTCGTCTACAAGGGCATGGTGACGACGCTCCAGCTGGAGCCGTTCTACCCGGACCTGTCCGACGAGCGCTTCGCGTCGAAGCTCGCGCTGGTGCACTCCCGGTACTCCACCAACACCTTCCCCTCGTGGCCGCTCGCTCAGCCGTTCCGGATGATCGCGCACAACGGCGAGATCAACACGGTGCAGGGCAACCGCAACTGGATGCGCGCGCGCCAGTCGCAGCTGAAGAGCCGCGAGCTGGGCGACCTGGCCCCGCTGTTCCCGATCGTCTCGCCCGGCCGCAGCGACTCCGCCTCGTTCGACGAGACCGTCGAGCTGCTCAATCTGGCCGGCCGGTCGCTCCCGCACGCGGTCATGATGATGGTGCCGGAGGCCTGGGAGAACCAGGACGGCGCGCTCGACCCGAAGCGCCGCGCGTTCTACGAGTACCACTCGATGCTCATGGAGCCGTGGGACGGCCCGGCCGCGATCGTCTTCACCGACGGCGAGCTCGTCGGCGCCACCCTCGACCGCAACGGGCTCCGACCCGGCCGCTACGTCGTCACCGACGACGGGCTCGTGGTGCTCGCCAGCGAGATCGGCGTGCTCGACATCGACCCCGCGAAGGTGGTCCGCAAGGGACGCCTGCAGCCCGGCCGCATGTTCCTGGTCGACACCGAGCAGGGCCGCATCGTCGAGGACGAGGAGATCAAGGGGCAGCTCGCCGCCTCCGGTCCGTTCGAGGAGTGGCTCGAGAAGGGCCGCATCAACCTCAAGGACCTCCCCGAGCGCGAGCACATCGTGCACACGCCCGCCTCGGTCAACCGCCGCCAGCGCACCTTCGGCTACACCGAGGAGGAGGTCCGCCTCCTCCTGCTGCCGATGGCGCGCGCCGGTGCGGAGCCGCTCGGAGCGATGGGCTCGGACACCCCCGTGGCCGTCCTGTCCAAGCGCCCCCGCCTGCTCTTCGACTACTTCACGCAGGCCTTCGCGCAGGTGACGAACCCGCCGCTGGACTCGATCCGCGAGGAGGTCGTGACCTCGCTCCGCCTGGGCCTCGGCCCCGAGCGCAACCTGCTGACCGCCGGTGCCGAGCACGCGCGCCAGGTCGTCCTCGACTTCCCGGTCATCGACAACGACGAGCTCGCGAAGATCCAGCACATCGCGCCGCGCCCGCTGAGCCACATCACCACGACGATCCGCGGCCTCTACCGCGTCGACGCGGGACCCCGCGCGATGCAGGACCGCATCGACGAGATGTGCGACGAGGCCGACGAGGCCATCGCCGCGGGAGCGCAGTTCCTGGTGCTCTCGGACCGCGACTCCACCAAGGACCTCGCGCCGATCCCCTCGCTGCTGATGCTCGCCGCCGTGCACCACCACCTCATCCGCACCGAGAACCGGATGCGAGTGGGGCTCGTGGTCGAGGCGGGCGACGTCCGCGAGGTGCACCATGTGGCGACGCTCATCGGCTACGGCGCCTCCGCGGTCAACCCGTACCTGGCGATGGAGACCTGCGAGGACCTCGTCCGCAGCGGCATGCTGTCGGACGTCTCGCCGGAGAAGGCCGTGAAGAACGTGATCAAGGCGCTCGGCAAGGGCGTGCTGAAGATCATGTCCAAGATGGGCATCTCCACCGTGTCGAGCTACGCCGGGGCGCAGACCTTCGAGGCCGTCGGCCTCAGCCAGGCGTTCGTCGACCAGTACTTCACCGGCACCGTCTCGAAGCTCGGCGGCATCGGCATCGACGTCGTCGCCGAGGAGAACGCCGCGCGTCACCGCGCCGCGTACCCCGAGGACGGCGCGATCGTCGCGCATGAGCGCCTGGCGGTCGGCGGCGAGTACCAGTGGCGCCGCGACGGCGCCCCGCACCTGTTCAACCCGGACACGGTGTTCCGCCTGCAGCACTCGACGCGCAACCGCCGCTACGACGTCTTCCGCGAGTACACGAAGATGGTCGACGACCAGGCGAGCTCGCTGATGACCCTCCGCGGCATGTTCAAGCTCGACACCGCGGGGCGCACGCCGATCCCGATCGACGAGGTCGAGCCGGTCGAGGCGATCGTGAAGCGCTTCTCGACGGGCGCGATGAGCTACGGCTCCATCTCGCCGGAGGCGCACGAGACGCTCGCCATCGCGATGAACCGCCTCGGCGCCAAGTCGAACACGGGCGAGGGCGGCGAGGACACCGAGCGGCTGCTCGACCCGGAGCGTCGCTCCGCGATCAAGCAGGTCGCCTCGGGCCGCTTCGGCGTCACGAGCATGTACCTCACCCACGCCGACGACATCCAGATCAAGCTCGCCCAGGGCGCCAAGCCCGGCGAGGGCGGTCAGCTGCCGCCCACGAAGGTGTACCCGTGGATCGCGCGCACCCGGCACGCGACCGCCGGTGTCGGCCTGATCTCGCCGCCGCCGCACCACGACATCTACTCGATCGAGGACCTGAAGCAGCTGATCTTCGACCTCAAGCGGGCGAACCCGTCGGCGCGCATCCACGCGAAGCTGGTCAGCCAGTCGGGCATCGGAGCGGTCGCCGCCGGCACCGCGAAGGCCCTCGCCGACGTGATCCTCGTCTCGGGTCACGACGGCGGCACCGGCGCGAGCCCGGTGAACTCGCTCAAGCACGCGGGCACGCCCTGGGAGCTCGGCCTGGCCGAGACCCAGCAGACGCTGATGCTCAACGGCATGCGCGACCGTGTGGTCGTGCAGGTCGACGGCCAGATGAAGACCGGTCGCGACGTCGTCATCGGCGCGCTGCTCGGGGCCGAGGAGTTCGGCTTCGCGACGGCCCCGCTGATCGTCGAGGGCTGCATCATGATGCGCGTCTGCCACCTCGACACCTGCCCGGTGGGCGTCGCGACGCAGAACCCGGAGCTGCGCCAGCGGTTCTCCGGAAAGCCGGAGTTCGTCGTCAACTTCTTCGAGTTCATCGCCCAGGAGGTGCGCGAGTACCTCGCGCAGCTCGGCTTCCGGAGCGTCGACGAGATCGTCGGACACCGCGAGCTGCTCGACGTCGACCAGGCGATCGAGCACTGGAAGGCGAGCGGGCTCGACCTGACGCCGATCCTCGTCGGACCGGTCTTCACGGCGGAGGAGCCGCGCCGCCACGGCCGCGCGCAGGAGCACGAGCTCGAGCACCACTTCGACAACGAGCTGATCCGCCTCGCGGCGAACGTGCTCGACCACCGCGGCACCGTGCGGATCGAGCGCGAGATCAAGAACACCGAGCGCGCCGTCGGCACCATGCTGGGCCACGAGGTCACCGTCCGATTCGGCGAGAACGGCCTGCCGGCCGACTCCATCGTCGTGTCGCTCCGCGGCTCGGCCGGGCAGTCGCTCGGAGCGTTCCTCCCCGCCGGCATCACGCTGCGGCTCGAGGGCGACTCCAACGACTACGTCGGCAAGGGCCTCTCGGGCGGCCAGATCGTGGTGCGGCCGGACCGCCGCAGCACCTTCGACGCCTCGACGAACGTGATCGCGGGCAATGTGATCGGCTACGGGGCGACCCAGGGCACGATGTTCATCCGCGGGATGGTCGGCGAGCGCTTCCTGGTCCGCAACTCCGGCGCCACCGCGGTGGTCGAGGGAGTGGGCGACCACGCGCTCGAGTACATGACCGGCGGCCTGGCGGTGATCCTCGGCGAGACCGGGCGGAACCTCGGCGCCGGCATGTCGGGCGGCACGGCCTACATCCACGGCCTGCGCCGCGAGCTCGTGAACCGCGACGCGATCGCCTCCGGCGAGCTGACCCTCTCCGAGCTCGGCAGCGCCGACGTGGAGATCCTGCGCGATCTGCTCGAGCGGCACGTCGCGGAGACCGAGTCGACCCTGGCCCAGGGGATGCTCGACGATTTCGACGGAACGGTCTCGCGTTTCGTCAAGGTACTGCCCCGCGACTTCGCCGCGGTGCTCGCGACGCGCGCATCCGCTGTGGAGGAGGGGCTCGACCCCGACGGCGACGTCGTCTGGGGACGGATTCTGGAGGTGACCGGTGGCTGATCCCAAGGGGTTCCTGAAGGTGCAGGACCGGGAGCTGCCCAAGCGGCGTCCCGTGTCCGTCCGCCTGATGGACTGGAAAGAGGTCTACGAGCAGGGCGACTCCGCCGTGCTGCGCCGGCAGGCGGGCCGCTGCATGGACTGCGGCATCCCGTTCTGCCACAAGGGCTGCCCGCTGGGGAACCTGATCCCCGAGTGGAACGACCTGATATGGCGCGGCGAGGGCCGCCAGGCGATCGAGCGCCTGCACGCGACGAACAACTTCCCGGAGTTCACGGGCCGGCTCTGCCCGGCGCCGTGCGAGTCGTCCTGCGTGCTCGGCATCAATCAGCCCGCCGTCACGATCAAGCAGATCGAGGTCTCGATCATCGATCAGGCCTTCGGCAACGACTGGGTGCAGCCGCACCCGCCGGAGCGCCTGACCGGCAAGACCGTCGCGGTCGTCGGCTCCGGCCCGGCGGGGCTCGCCGCCGCTCAGCAGCTCACCCGCGCCGGGCACACCGTCGCGGTCTACGAGCGCGACGACCGCATCGGCGGCCTCCTGCGCTACGGGATCCCGGACTTCAAGATGGAGAAGAAGCACCTCGAGCTCCGCCTGAACCAGATGAAGGCCGAGGGCACCCGGTTCCGCGCGGGCGTCGACATCGGCTCCGACATCACCTGGGACGACCTGCGGGCGCGCTACGACGCGGTCGTGGTCGCCACCGGTGCTCTCGTGCCGCGCGACCTGCCGATCCCGGGTCGCGACCTCGACGGCGTGCACTTCGCCATGGAGTACCTCGTGCAGTCGAACCGCGCGATCGCGGGCGACCGCGTCTTCGAGCAGATCTCGGCCGAGGGCAAGCACGTCGTCGTCCTGGGCGGAGGCGACACCGGAGCGGACTGCATCGGCACCGCCCACCGCCAGAAGGCCGCGTCGGTCACGAACCTGGCGATCGGGCAGCAGCCGCCGTCGCAGCGCCCGGACAGCCAGCCCTGGCCGATGGACCCGACCGTGTTCGAGGTCTCGAGCGCCCACGAGGAGGGCGGGGAGCGGATGTTCCTCGCGTCGACCGTGGAGTTCCTCGCGAACGAGGGCGGCGAGGTCCGCGCGGTGCGCGTGGCCGAGACCGAGTACCTCGACGGGCGCCGCGTCCCCAAGGCGGGCACCGAGCGCGAGATCCCGGCCGACCTGGTCCTGCTCGCCCTCGGCTTCACCGGCCCGGAGGCGGACCATCTCGGCCGTCAGCTCGACGTCCCCTTCACCGAGCGCGGCAACGTCGCGCGCGGCGACGCCTTCGAGACCTCCGTCCCCGGCGTCTTCGTGGCCGGCGACGCCGGGCGCGGCCAGTCCCTGATCGTCTGGGCGATCGCGGAGGGCCGCTCCGTCGCGGCCGAGGTCGACCGCTACCTCGAGGGCACGACCCAGCTGCCGGCGCCGGTCGGCCCCAACGACCGGGGCTTCACGCTCTAGTCCCCGGGACGCGATAGTCTCGGCCCGCCAGCAATCAGCTCACCCTCCCCGCTAACGACGCGCCTCCGGGCGCAGAACAACGGAGCACCCCCTCAATGAGACGAGCGAAAATCGTCGCCACCCTCGGCCCGGCAACGTCGTCGTACGAGACCATTCGTGCGATCATCGACGCCGGCGTGGACGTGGCCCGCATGAACCTCAGTCACGGAAGCTACGACGTCCACGAAGGCATCTACCGCATCGTGCGGAAGGCCGCGGACGACGCCGGGCGCGCGGTCGCGATCCTCGTCGACCTGCAGGGTCCGAAGATCCGCCTCGGCAAGTTCGAGGGCGGCCCGTACGCCCTCGCCGAGGGCGACGTCTTCACCATCACCACCGAGGACGTCCTCGGCACGCGCGAGCTCTCGGGCACCACGTTCAAGGGCCTCCCGGACGACGTGAACCCGGGCGACATGCTCCTCATCGACGACGGCAAGGTCGCTGTCCGCGTCACCGCCGTCGAGGGCCCCCGGGTCGTCACCGAGGTCGTCGTCCCCGGCAACGTCTCGAACAACAAGGGCATCAACCTGCCCGGTGTCGCGGTCAACGTCCCCGCCCTCTCCCAGAAGGACGAGGACGACCTCCGCTGGGCGATCCGCCTCGGCGCCGACATCATCGCCCTCTCCTTCGTGCGCAACGCCAGCGACATCGAGCGCGTGCACGAGATCATGGCGGAGGAGGGCCGCAAGGCTCCCGTCATCGCCAAGATCGAGAAGCCGCAGGCGGTCGACAACCTGCAGGAGATCATCGACGTCTTCGACGGCATCATGGTCGCCCGCGGCGACCTCGGCGTCGAGCTGCCCCTCGAGGCGGTGCCGATCGTGCAGAAGCACGCCGTCGAGCTCGCCCGCCGCTGGGCGAAGCCGGTCATCGTCGCGACCCAGATGCTCGAGTCGATGATCGAGAGCCCCCGCCCCACGCGGGCCGAGGCCTCGGACGTCGCGAACGCCATCCTCGACGGCGCGGACGCGGTCATGCTCTCGGGCGAGACCAGCGTCGGAGCCTGGCCCGTCGTCACCGTGCAGACCATGGCCCGCATCGTCGAGTCCACCGAGGAGCACGGCCTGGAGCGCATCCCCCCGCTGGGCAGCAAGCCCCGCACCCAGGGCGGATCGGTCACGCTGGCCGCCGCCGAGGTCGCGGAGTTCGTCGAGGCGAAGTTCCTCTGCGTGTTCACGGAGTCGGGCGACTCGGTCCGCCGCATGACGCGCCTGCGCCACGGCATCCCGATCATCGGCTTCACCCCCGAGCCGGCCGTCCGCCGCCGCATGGCGCTGAACTGGGGCGTCCAGTCCTTCGTCACGCCGCGCGTCAACCACACCGACGCGATGTTCGCGCAGGTGGACGCGGTGCTGCTCCGCGAGGGCCTCGCCCAGGCGGGCGAGACCGTGGTCGTCGTCTCCGGATCGCCCCCCGGGCGCGCCGGCACGACGAACGACATGCGGGTGCACATCGTCGGCTCGTCCAGCTCGGCCGACAGGGCCGAGAACTGGGACCACTGAGTCCAGCACCCCCGGAGGGCCCGGTCGCGAGAGCGGCCGGGCCCTCCGGCGTTCCCCGGCGGTCCGCGTGGCGGGACGCGCCTCCGCGGGCGGATACCGTGGACCCATGCGACTCGGCGTGCTCGACATCGGCTCCAACACGGTCCACCTGCTCCTCGTCGACGCGCACCCCGGCGCCCGCCCGGTGCCCTACCGCTCGCACAAGCGGAGCCTCGCTCTCGTGGCGCACCTCGACGAGGCGGGGGAGATCACCGAGCGGGGCCAGCGCGAGCTGATCGCGTTCGTGACCGAGGCCGCCGAGGTCGCCCGCGAGCACCGCGCGGAGGACCTGCTGGCGTTCGCGACCTCGGCGATCCGCGAGGCCGGCAACGGCGCGGCGGTCCTCGACCGGGTCCGCGCCGAGACGGGAGTGCACCTCCAGGAGCTCGGCGGCGAGGCGGAGGCGTCGGCCACCTTCCTCGCCGTGCGCCGCTGGTTCGGCTGGGGCGCGGGCTCGATCCTGGACCTCGACATCGGCGGCGGCTCGTTCGAGCTCTCGATGGGCGTGGACGAGGTGCCCGAGCTCGCCGTGTCGGTCCCGCTCGGAGCGGGGCGGGTGACGCGGGACCTGCTGGTCGGCGATCCCGCCTCGGCCACGAGCGTGAAGGCCGCCCGGCGT
Organism: Rathayibacter sp. AY1E8; assembly: GCF_002931415.1. Taxonomy (NCBI): domain Bacteria; kingdom Bacillati; phylum Actinomycetota; class Actinomycetes; order Micrococcales; family Microbacteriaceae; genus Rathayibacter; species Rathayibacter sp. AY1E8. Next base: position 50,555 of record NZ_PSVI01000008.1, on the reverse strand, counting down.
CACGCCCGCGAGGTGCTCGCGGAGCCCGTCCGCGGCTTCCTCGCCCTGGCGCGCCCCGACCTGGTCGCAGGCACGTCGAAGACCTTCCGCTCGCTGGCGCGGATCACCGGCGCCGCTCCGAGCGCCGCCGGTCCGCTGGTGCGCCGCGAGCTGCACCTGGTCGATCTCCGGCTGTGGTCCGCCCGCCTCGCCGCGATCAGCGCGGCCGACCGCTCAGCGCTGCCCGGCGTCTCCGCTCTGCGGGCTCCGCAGCTGCTCGCGGGCGCTCTCGTCGCGGAGGCGGCCATGGACGCCCTCGGCATCGAGACCCTGGTGATCTGCCCCTGGGCCACCCGCGAGGGGCTGATCATCCGCCGCTTCGAGCTGCTCGACGCGCAGATCCAGCGCGAGGACGTTCAGCTCAGCGCGATGCTGTAGGACAGCGACCGCCGGCCGCCCGGCTCGAGGACGATCTGGCGCGGCTTGTCGACGATGTCGCCGTCCCAGCCCTCGGGGGTCGGGACGCTCCGCCACGGCTCGAGGCAGACGAACGGGGCCCCGACGGGCTTCCACACGCCGACCACGTCGAAGTCCCCGGTGTCGACGACGATCGCGCGGGCGGCGCCGTCGGCCTCGAGCCGGAGGGTCCGCCGGCGCGGCTCGTCGAAGATCATCACGCCCTCCTCGAAGTGCGCGTCGTCCACTGTCAGGACCCCGTCCTCGAGCGGCGCCGGGTGGCGCGCCTCGAGCAGCAGGTTCTCCGGAGCGCGGCGGTACCCTTCCGGCTCGGGCTGCGCGAAGCGGATGCGGTGCTCGCCGCGGCCCTCGGGCAGCGGCAGCGCGAAGGCCGGGTGGTTCCCGAGCGAGAAGCCCAGCGGAGAGGGACCCCTGTTCTCGACGGTCTGGGTGATCCGGAGCGAGGCGCCGGTCACGGCGTAGGCGATGAGGAGCGTCCAGTCGAAGGGGAACACCGCGCGCGTGGCGTCGTCGCTCCGGAGCCGGAACACCGCCTCGTCCGCCGAGACGCCCGCGAGCTCGAAGACCCGGTCCCGCGCGAAGCCGTGCTGCCCCATCCGGTGGTCCGCGCCGTCGTGGTGCAGCGTGTCGCCGGGGAGGCGCCCGATGATCGGGAACAGGACGGGAGCGTGCCGGCGCCACTCCGGGCCGGCCTGCCACAGGTACTCGCGGCCCTCGTCGTCGCGGAGGGACGTCATCTCGGCCCCGGCGGTCGTCAGGGCGAGGCGCAGGCTCTCGCTGCCGAGGGTGAGGACGGTGGGCGCGGGGGAGTCGCTGCTGGTCATCCTCCGATTCTGCCCGTCACGCGGTGCGGGCGGGGGTGTCGGCGGCGCGTGGCAGCATGGGGCGGTGCCTCCCGAGTCGACCCCCTCCTCCTGGCGCGCCCGCGTCGGCGAGCTCAGCGGACCCCCCGAGGCCGAGTCGCCGACCGTCCTCACTCCGATCGGGCTGCAGTTCGAGCTGCGCCGGCTGGTGCGCCGGGCCGACGATCCGTGGCGGGCGCCGGCGAGCGAGCGCGTCACGGCGAAGACCTACGATCCCGACGAGCGCCGCGACCACCGTCTGGCCACCCGCCCCGCCGTCCGTGGGCGCGGGGGCGCCTGGAACCGCACCACCCTCACCTGGAAGTCGCTGAACTTCCAGACCCACCGGCTCTCGCTCGACCCCGCTCACCAGCGCTGGTTCGCCGAGTTCGCGGCTCTGCACCGCGCCACGCGCACCGTCCACCTCGGGCAGGACCCCGACTGGATCCACCTCGACGACTACGAGAGCCCACTGCTCTGGCGGCTGCTCGAGCAGGCGCAGGCCGCCGGGATCCCGCTGCTCGCCCCGGAGAAGGGCGCGGTCCGTCTCGCCGGTCCCGCGCATGTGGCGGTGACGGTCTCGGCGGAGGAGGGAGCGCTCCGGCTGCGGCCCGTCCTGCGCATCGACGGCGCGGAGCACGCGCCCGAGTCGGCGCGTCCGGTCGCCCGGCACGGCGTCTACGTGGTCGAGGGCGGCGATCCGTCCTCGCTCCTGCTCGCGCCCGCGTCCCTGCCCTTCGACGACGAGGAGCTGCGGCTCCTCGACCACCCCGAGGAGACGGAGGTCCCGGCGGAGGACGTGCCCGAGTTCGTCGGCGAGCACCTCCCCGCCCTCCGCGGCCGCGTCGCGGTGCGCGAGGAGGGCGTCGACCTCGTCCTGGACGATCCGGAGCCCCCGCGCCTGGTCTGCACGGTCTCGTTCGAGCCGCGGCGCGCCGTCAGGGTGGGCTGGCACTGGCGCCGCTCGCCCGATCGCGCGGGCGAGCTCGACGGCACGGCCGACGCGGCTCTCGAGCGCGCGGTGCTCCGCCGGGTGCGCTCGGTGCTCGGCGAGGCCGGGTCCGCTCTCGTGCCGGAGCCGGGGACGAGCGCGGTCCTGCGCGGGGCCGAGGCGGCGGTGTTCGTGGTGGAGCAGCTCCCGCAGCTGGAGGGGATCGGCGGGGTCCGGATCGAGCGCGAGGGCGCGGCCCCGGACTACCGCCTGCTGACCGGACCGCTCACGCTCACCATCACCGCGGTCGACACCGAGAGCGCCGACTGGTTCGACCTCGGCGTCGTCGTGAGCATCGGCGACGCGACCGTGCCGTTCCTGCCCCTCTTCCGCGCTCTGGCCGCGGGCGGCGACCGCATCCGCCTGGTCGACCACTCCTACCTCTCGCTCGCGCACCCCGGCCTCGACCGGCTCCGGGAGCTGCTGACCCGGGCGGACGAGCTCGAGGAGTGGGAGACGGGACCGCGGCTCGGCCGGCACCAGGCCGGGCTGTGGAACGAGCTGGAGGAGCTCGCCGACGAGAGCGTCCCCTCCGACGCGTGGCGCGCCGTGCTCGACTCCGCGCTGGCCGCCGGGTCGCCGGAGGACTTGGAGCCGCCGGAGGGCCTGACCGCCCGGCTGCGTCCGTACCAGCGGGCGGGCTACGCCTGGCTCGTGCACCGCCTCCGTCACGGGCTCGGCGGGATCCTGGCCGACGACATGGGCCTCGGCAAGACCCTGCAGGCGCTGGCCATGATGCTCGACGCGGTCGAGGAGGCGGGCCGCGCCGGGATCCGCCGCGCGCCGTTCCTCCTGGTCGCCCCCACCTCGGTCGTGCCGGGCTGGCGCTCGGAGGCCGAGCGCTTCGCGCCCGCCCTGCGCGTCCACGTCGTCGCGAGCTCGCGGGAGGGCGCGCTCGACGCGATCCCGGCCGACGCGGACGTGGTCCTCACCAGCTACGCGGTCCTGCGCCTCGGCGGCGAGCGCTGGGCGTCGAGGACGTGGTCGGCGCTGATCCTCGACGAGGCCCAGTTCGTCAAGAACCCCGCCTCGCAGACGCACCGGGCCGCCCGCGGGGTCGGCGCGCCCGTCACGCTCGCGCTCACCGGCACACCGCTGGAGAACTCGCTCGACGAGCTCTGGGCGGTCCTCGCCCTGGTGGCGCCCGGGCTCCTGCCGCCGCTGCGCCGCTTCCGCGAGGAGTACACCCGGCCGATCCTGCACGCGGAGGCGCCCGTCGGCATCGCCTCGCCCGATCTGTCCGAGGGACGGACCGTCAGCCACACCGAGGGCGCGCGCCACCGCCTCGAGAGATTGCGCCGACGACTGCGTCCGTTCCTGCTCCGCCGCACCAAAGAGGCGGTGGCGCCAGAGCTCCCCGAGAAGCAGGAGCAGACGATCGAGGTCGCGCTGACGCCCGCCCACAGGGTGCTCTACGACGGCTACCTCCAGCGCGAGCGGCGGAAGCTCCTGGGCCTGGTCGACGACCTCGACCGGCAGCGCTTCACGGTGTTCCGATCGCTCACCCTCCTGCGCCTGCTCGCGCTCGACGCGTCCCTGGTCGACCCGGCCTACCGGCACGTCCCGTCCGCGAAGCTCGACGTGCTCGTCGAGCAGCTCGACGACGTGATCGCGGAAGGCCGTCGGGCCCTCGTCTTCAGCACCTTCACCTCGTACCTGGAGCGGGCGGGGGAGCGGCTGCGCCGGCGCGGCATCCCGTTCGTGCAGCTCGACGGCTCCACACGGGACCGCGCGGGCGTGATCGAGGAGTTCCGCTCGGGAGCCGCGCCCGTCTTCCTGATCAGTCTGAAGGCGGGCGGCACCGGGCTCACCCTCACCGAGGCCGACCACGTCTTCATCCTCGACCCGTGGTGGAACCCGGCGGCCGAGGCGCAGGCCGTCGACCGCGCGCACCGCATCGGCCAGGAGCGGCGGGTGAACGTGTACCGGCTGGTGGCGACGGACACGATCGAGGAGAAGATCGTGCGCCTCCAGGAGCGCAAGGGCCGCCTCAGCACGGCGGTGCTCGACGAGGGCGAGCTCTTCGCCCGGGCGCTGTCGGCCGACGACGTCCGCGAACTGCTGGCCGAGTGACCACGGCCCCACGAAGGGTGACAGAACGGCCAGCCGCGGCCCAGGATCCGAGCGCACACTGAGCGGATGAGACGCCGCCGCCCCCGCCCCCGCGCCGACTGGATCGTCGCCCTCGAGAAGGGCGACGACGCCGGGCTCTTCGGACCGGGCAGCGCGGTCTGGGCGGTCAACGGCGGCCTGCCCACGATGATCGCCGGAGTGCGGGCTCTGCTCATGCAGACCCTCCATGCCGGAGCGATGGCCGGTGTGCACGACCACTCCCGCTACCGCGAGGACCCGATGGGCCGCCTCGACAACACGGTCCGCTGGGTCCTGACCACCAGCTTCGGCGACACCGCCGCGGCGAGCGGAGCGGCGCGCTGGGTGACCGGCGTGCACGAGCGGATCGTCGGCTCCTACGAGGAAGCCGGCGGGCGCGAGCGCTCCTACTCGGCGCAGGATCCCCGCCTGCTGCTCTGGGTGCACGACGCCTTCACCGACGCGTTCCTCGGCGCCCACGAGATCTGGGGCGGACGGATCCCCGGCGGCCCCGACGCCTACGTGCGCGAGTGGGCCGCCTCCGGCCGGCTGCTCGGAGTGCAGGATCCGCCCGAGAGCGTCGCGGAGCTCCGCGCGCAGCTCGCCGGATTCGCGGGCGAGCTCAAGCCCGACGCACGCGTGCACGAGGCGGTCGGCTTCCTCCGCGACATCCGGCTGCCGGGCGAGGCGGGCGTGGTCTACCCGCTGCTGTTCGCCGGCGCGGTCGCCTCGCTCAGCCCCGAGGTGCGGAGGCTCCTGGGCCTCCGGCGCCCGTGGTGGCCCGCGATCACGGCGAACCGCCTGCTGTTCGTGTTCCTGGGCCGGTATCTCGGCCGGGTCTCGCCGAGCGAGCAGGCCGCGATCGACCGCATCGCCGGCCTCGACCAGGTTCGCACCGGCGCCTGACGCTCTTCCCGTACACCTGTCCGGGAAGTGGTAGACTGACGTCGATGACTCCCGCCCGCCTCGCCTCCGTGCCCGCGGCGGAGTCCCCCTCGGCGCTCGGCTCCGCCGATCCGCGAGCCCGGCGCACCCGCCGCCGCGTGTTCGACGCGGTCGAGCGGCTCGTCATGCAGAGCGACGGCGAGAGGGCCGAGGGCATCGCGGTGAGCGACATCGTGCGCGAGGCCGGGATCAGCCGCAGCTCGTTCTACGCCCACTTCGACGACGCGGCGGGAGTCGCCTCCGCGCTGCTCCGCCAGGACCTCGTGGTCGCCGACGTCGCCGAGGGCGATCCCGCCGACCGCTCCGGAGCCGACGCCCTGCAGCGCGGCTACTCGCGGCTCGTCGAGCGGCTGGTCGACCGCCACGCCTTCCATGCCCGGCTCCGCGCGCGGGCCTCCGCCCGGGTCGCCTCCGACGACGCCGTGCTCGACACGGCGCTCGCCCTGCACCGCGAGGTGCTCGCCCGGGTCGACGTCCCCGCAGCGGTCGACCCCGAGCTCACCGCGGTCTTCGCGGCCGGCGGCGTCCTCTCCGTGGTCGGCGCCTGGCTCGCCGGCTCCCTCGACGGCACCGACGAGGAGCTGGTCGAGCACCTCGTCGCGCTGCTCCCGGCCTGGCTCGCCGCGGCGCCGCTGCGCCCCCTGGACTCCTCACTCCCACCACGCCCCACGACGAAAGGCACGACATGATGACATTCGAGGTCGGCGAGACCCTGGTCTACCCGCACCACGGAGCGGTGACGATCACCGGGCTCGAGAAGCGCTCGGTCAAGGGCGTCGAGAAGACGTTCATGACGATGAACGTGCACACCAGCGAGCTCACCATCACCCTCCCCGTCGAGAACGCCGAGCTCGTCGGCGTCCGCGAGATCATCGACGACGCCGGAGTCCAGGCGGTCTACGACGTCCTGCGCAGCGACGTCGCGGAGGAGGCCAGCAACTGGTCCCGCCGCTTCAAGGCCAACCAGGAGAAGATGGCCAGCGGCAGCGTGTACCGCGTCAGCGAGGTCGTCCGCGACCTGTGGCGCCGCGAGCAGGCGGGCGGCGTCTCGGCCGGCGAGAAGCGGATGCTCCTCAAGGCGCGTCAGATCCTCGTGTCGGAGCTCTCGCTCGCCCTGAAGGGCACCGACGAGGAGGCCTCGGCCAAGCTCGACGAGGTCCTCGCCTCGGCGATCTGACCCCGCGTCGCGGCGGGTCGGCTCACTCGGGCCGGCACGCCGCGATGATCCTCGCGGCGACCTCGTCCTGCGAGGCGGAGCCGTCGATCCGCACCAGGAGCTCGCGCTCGTCGTAGACCTCCGCCAGAGGAGCCGTCTCGCGCTCGTAGACCTCGATCCGGTTCCGCACCACCTCGGGGTCGTCGTCGGCGCGGTCCTGCTCCTGCGCCCGCACGTGCAGCCGTTCGAGCACCACGTCCGCGTCGGCCGTCAGCAGCACGACGCACGAGAGCGGCGTGCCCCGCTCCTCGAGGAGCTCCGCCAGCGCGTCCACCTGGGCGAGCGTGCGCGGGTAGCCGTCGAGGATGAACCCGTCCCGGGCGTCCTCCTCGGCGATGCGCTCGGCGACCAGGGCGTTCGTCAGCTCGTCCGGCACGTACTCGCCGGCCTCCACGAGCGCCCGCAGACGCCGTCCGAGGTCGGTGCCGTCGGCGACGTGCGCGCGGAACAGATCGCCGGTGGAGATCGCCGGCACCCCCAGCTCGCGCGACAGCACGGCCGCCTGGGTGCCCTTGCCCACGCCGGGCGGGCCCATCATGATGACGCGCATCGCTCGTCCTCCTCGGTGTCGTCAGGCGATGCTAGCGGTGCGGAGCGGGGTGGCCGGTGCACACCGCGCCCGTAGGCTGGCGGGACGAGCCGAGGAGGAGCGATGCCCGCAGCACCCGGGGCCGAGCAGGCCGCCGCCGATCTGGCCGCGCTCCTGCGCGAGGTCTCCGCAGAGCTCGACGCCCGCGGCATCGCCGACCAGGCCGTCGCCGAGCTGCGGACGCCGCGCGCGATCCTCGGCTTCCGCCGCAAGCCGGTGATGGCGCCGGTGACCCGCGCGTGGCGCCTCGGCGTGGTGCTCCTCGGACGCGAGGGCGAGCTCCTCGCGACGGGATCGGTCACTCGTGCCGTCGCTCCGCTGCACGCCAACAACCAGTCCGAGTCGCAGGAGGCGCGCCGCGAGATCCGGCGCGCCGCCTTCGACGGTCCGTTCCAGGAGGGCGAGATCGTCAACTACGGCTGGCGGCGCCTCGCACTGGACGCCGCAGCGCTCGAGTCGGGCCAGGAGCCGCTGGCCCTGCGCGGCTCCGAGGTGCTCGTGCGCTGGGCGCCCGGTCTGGGCGAGCAGGGACTGATGCCGCTGCGCCGGTACCTGGCCGACCGCCTCGACCTCCTCGAGGCCGACTAGCGCCGGGTCACTCCTCCTCGGCCACCGGGTGGAACCACGGCGGATAGACGGCGACGCGGGGAGAGGCGTCGATGCCCTCGAAGAGAGCTTTGACGCGGTTGCGGGCGGCGACCGACGCCACGCCGACCGTCGCGACGCCCTCGAGCGGGAAGCGCTCGGGCACGAGCGCCTCCGCGCTGCGCAGGGCCGGCTCGTCGACCAGGAGGCGCGCGAAGGTGCGCACGAGCGCGTCGCCCTCGGTGAAGCGCGTGAGGACGTGGGAGGCGTCGCCGTCGCTCAGCACCGGGGCGGAGGCGAGCGAGCCCACCAGGACGACGTACTGCGAGGCGGTGGTCTCGTGGGCGCTCGGCGACCAGTGCGGAGCGACCCGCTCGCCGCGCAGGTCGGCCCAGAGGGCGGCGTCGGGGGAGAGGAAGAAGGGCACGAAGCCGGCGACGCTGACGCCGTCCTTCACCTGCACGGCACGGCGGTGCTCGCGGGTGGTCTCGGCGCTGACGTCGATCGCGGGGCGCTCCTGGAGCTGCTGGTCCGCCAGGATCGCGCCGGCGGCGACGATCGCCTCGAGGTTGTCGAGGTGGGTGACGTGGTAGATCCGCTGCGCGGCGATGTCGACCTTCGGCAGGGGCTTCTCGCGCGCCGTGCCGCGGGCGGCGGCGCGGGCGGTGGCCGCACGGGAGGTCCCGGGCACGCGCGCGGGGGCGCGGGTGGCACGGCCGACCTGCTCGGGGAGCTTCTTCGGGGTGCAGACGTCGCAGAGCGCGATGTCGAGGCCGTGGATGCATTCGGTGGGCACTCTGGATTCCTTCTGCGCGCGGGCTCGGGGTTCCGCCGCAGGGACGACGTTACGCGACCGGGGCCCCCGCGCGTCCCGGCGGCGGGGATCTGCGGAGCCGCGGCGTCCGCCCGGGCATCCTCTGGGAGGCGCCGGAGCACCGCTCCCCGCCGCGTAGCGTGAGCGGGATGAAGCGCGTGCCGCCCGCCGAGGGCCAGGAATCCGTCTGGGACTACCCGCGACCGCCGAGGGTCGAGACCACCACCGAGCACGTGGTCGTGCGGCTGGGCGGCGTCGTCGTCGCCGAGTCCCGCGACGCTCTCCGCGTCCTCGAGACGAGCCACCCTCCCGTCTACTACCTCCCCGTGTCCTCGTTCGCGCCCGGGGCGCTCGAGCCCGCGCCCGGCCGCAGCATCTGCGAGTTCAAGGGCGCGGCCTCCTACCTGACCGTGCGCGGGGGAGGAGGAGCGGTCGCGGAGGCGGCGGGCTGGACGTACCCCGAGCCGATGGCCGGCTTCGAGGCCCTCGTCGACACCGTCGCCCTCTACCCCGGCCGGATGGACTCCTGCACGGTCGACGGCGAGACGGTCCAGCCGCAGCCGGGCGACTTCTACGGCGGCTGGATCACCTCGCGTGTGGTCGGTCCGTTCAAGGGCTCGCCGGGCACGATGTTCTGGTGAATCAGACAGGGGAGGGCGGACCGAGCGGGTCCTGGACGAGGACCGCTCGTGCGGCGTCGATCCCCGAGGCCTCCAGCGTCCATTCCGGCCGCACCAAAGTCTCCGGCGTGACGCGGAACCGCAGCTCCTCGACCGGCGCACCGTCCGGACCGACGATCCGGTGCGTCCCGTTCGGCCGGTAGCCGAGGGCCTCCGAGACCCGGATCGAGCGGGTGTTCCAGGCGAGGGCGGCGCTCTCGGCGACCTCGGCTCCGAGGTGGTCGAAGGCGAGGAGGAGGACGGCGGCGCGCATCTCCTGCCCGAGGCCGCGGCCCTGCGCCGAGCGGGTGAGCCACGAGCCCGAGGTCAGAGTGCGGGTGGCGGCGAAGGACTCGGCGACCACGTCCTGGCAGCCGACGACCCGGCCGTCCTCGACCACGGCGAACGCGACGCGCCACGACTCCCGCGTCGTCTGCGCGCGCTGCGACCAGTGGAAGCGGGCGAGCTCGCCGGGCAGGCGCTCCGCCGGCGCCTCGGCCCAGGGGGAGGGGAACGGCGAGCGGCCGCTCTCGTGCACGCCCGCAAGGGCTGCCTCGGCGAGAGGGCCGAGGTCGGCGTCGCGGACCGGATGCAGCTCGAGCCGCGGCGTGCGCAGCTCCAGCGAGAACAGGGGCCAGGGGTCGGTGCTCATCCGACGACGCTAGCGAGCGGAGGCGCGCACCGCGCGACCAGGCCGGTACCGGTGGTGGGACTCGAACCCACAAGCCCTCTCGGACAGAGCATTTTGAGTGCCCCGCGTCTGCCATTCCGCCACACCGGCTCATCACCAGCCCGTCGAGAATACCGTAGGCTCATCGGCGTGACTGACCAGGAACCCTCGTCGACCGCACCCCGTCGGGTCGTCGTCGCCGAAGACGAATCCCTCATCCGCCTCGACATCGTGGAGATCCTCCGCGACAACGGCTTCGAGGTCGTCGGCGAGGCCGGCGACGGCGAGACCGCTGTGGCCCTCGCCACCGAGCTGCGCCCCGATCTCGTCATCATGGACGTCAAGATGCCCCAGCTCGACGGCATCTCGGCGGCCGAGCGCCTCTCGAAGGCGCACATCGCGCCCGTCGTCCTGCTCACCGCCTTCAGCCAGAAGGAGCTCGTCGAGCGCGCCAGCGAGGCCGGAGCGCTCGCCTACGTCGTGAAGCCCTTCACGCCCAACGACCTGCTGCCCGCGATCGAGATCGCCCTCTCGCGGTACGCCCAGATCCTCACCCTCGAGGCCGAGGTCGCCGACATGGTCGAGCGCTTCGAGACCCGCAAGCTCGTCGACCGCGCCAAGGGCCTGCTCAACGAGAAGATGGGGCTCACCGAGCCCGAGGCGTTCCGCTGGATCCAGAAGGCCTCCATGGACCGCCGGCTCACCATGCACGACGTCGCGCAGGCGATCATCGAGCAGCTGAGCACGAAGAAGGCCTAGCGCGAGGCCGGGCCCGAGGGCCCACGGCCTCAGGGCCAGAGGCGGGTGCGCTCCCACGGGGAGCCGCCCGCCTCCGTCGTTCCCGGGCGGTACTCGAGACGGGTGTGATCCTGCTCCGGCGCGGTCGAGCCCTGCCAGAACTCGATGCGCTCGGGCACGACGCGGTAGACGGCCCACTCCCGGTCGAGCGTCGCGGGCGAGCAGCCCACGGCGACGCTGGTCTGGAGCGTGACGAGGCCGAAGTCCTGCGCGCTGCGCATCGGCTCGCTCTGGCGTCCGACGAGCAGGGCGGTGCGAGCGGCCTCGGAGCGGCGGCGGAAGTCGTCGGCCGACTCCTGCGCGGAGGCGCGCTCGACCCGGCCCTCGACCCGGACCTGACGGCCCTGGACCGGCCAGAAGAAGGTCAGCGCGGCGTGCGGGTTCTCCTCCATGGCGCGTCCCTTGGGGCTGGTGGCATGGGTGGAGAACGCCCAGCCCGCCTCGTCGATCTCGCGCAGCACGAGCACGCGCGCCGAGACGGTGCCGTCGTCGGAGGCGGTGGAGAGCGTGGCGCCGTGGGGGAGGAGCTGGCCCGCGTCCTTCGCCTCCTCGAGCCACTGCGCGAACAGCTCGAGAGGATCGGCCGGAGCCGCCTCCGCATCGAACGAAGGCAGCTCGGAGGGCATGGACGGGAGGCTCTTGAGGAGATGGCGAAGGCTCATCCGCTCAGTGTCGCCCTTCGGGCACCATCGGGCACAGTCGCGCGCCGTCGCTTGACAGTGCCGCTCGCCGCGGTGCCGGGTCCCCGAGCGGCGCGGCCGACCGGTCGATCCCCCGTCGCTCGCAGGCACGGGCGGTCCCGACGGCGGTCGCGGTCCTGGGCGCGGTCCTCGCGCACCGCTCCCGCGAGGGGGACCCGTCCGCTCCCGTCAGCGGGCGTCGCGGATGATGTTGGTGATCCGCACGGTGGAGAGGCGGCGCCCCTCCTGGTCGCGCACGACGATCTCGTGGGTGGTGAGGGTGGACCCCAGGTGGATCGCGTCGCAGGTGGCGATCACGAAGCCCGAGTGGACCGAGCGGCTGTGGCTCGCGTTCAGCTCGATGCCCATCGCCAGGCGGCCCGCGCCGGCGTGCACGTTCGCCGCGATCGAGCCCATCGACTCGGCGAGCACGACGTGCGCGCCGCCGTGCAGGATGCCGACCGGCTGCCGGTTGCCCTCGACGGGCATCGAGGCCACCGAGTGCTGCGGGGTGAGCTCGTGCCAGAGGATCCCCATCCGCTCGGCGAGCTCGCCCATGCCGCGGCCGATCCCGGCGACCAGGTCGAGCGCGGGCGGGCGGATCCAGGCGGTCGTGGTGGGGGTCGGCTCGGTCACGTCGCTCCTCGCGCTGGAGCCTCGGAGCGGCCCTGACCGGCGGGCGCGAGCGGGCCGATCCGGTGTCGGAGGCGCTGTGTAGTCTGGCCCTGTGTCAGATCCGGAACAGCCTACCCTCCTGCTCGTCGACGGCCATTCCCTGGCGTTCCGGGCGTTCTACGCGCTCCCGGTCGACAGCTTCCAGACCCGCGAGGGCCAGCACACGAACGCCATCCACGGCTTCCTCTCGATGCTGATCCTGCTGCTGAAGAACGAGAAGCCGACCCACCTCGGCGTCGCGTTCGACATCTCCCGCTACTCGTTCCGCACGCGCGAGTACCCGGAGTACAAGGGCACCCGCGGCGAGACGCCGCCCGAGTTCAAGGGCCAGGTCCCCCTCCTCGAGGAGGCGCTGCACGCCATGAACATCCGGACCGTCTCGAAGGAGGACTTCGAGGCCGACGACATCCTCGCGACGCTCGCCCGCCAGGGGGCCGAGGCCGGCTTCCGCGTGCTGGTCGTCTCGGGCGATCGCGACACCATCCAGCTGGTGACTCCGGACGTCACCCTGCTCTACCCCTCCACCCAGGGCGTCTCGCAGCTCACCCGCTACGACCGCGACAAGGTCTTCGAGAAGTACGGCGTCGAGCCGCACCAGTACCCCGAGATCGCCGCGCTCGTCGGCGAGACCAGCGACAACCTGCCCGGCGTCGACAAGGTCGGCCCCAAGACGGCCGCGAAGTGGGTCAACCAGTACGGCACGGTCGCCGACATCATCGCCCACGCCGACGAGATCAAGGGCGTGGTCGGCGAGAAGCTGCGCGAGCAGAAGGAGAACGCGCTCCGCAACCGCCGCCTCAACCGGCTGGTGACGGACGTCGAGCTCCCCCTCGGGCCGCACGATCTGACGCGCCGTCCGATCGATCCCGACGCGGTCCGCGAGATCTTCAGCCGCCTCGAGTTCAAGACCCTGCAGGAGCGGGTCCTCACGATCGCCGCGGAGGAGGGCGTCGACGGCGCTGCCGCGGCCCTGGCGGGCGACGTGGTCACGACCTCCGCACCCGCCGTCCGCACCCTGGTCGACGAGGAGCTCGCGCACTGGCTCGACCGCGTGTCGGCGAAGGGCACCGCGCCCGTCGCCGTGCAGGTCCTGCTCGGAGCCGGCGGGCTCGAGGGTGTGGGTCTCGCGGTCGAGAAGGAGACGGCGTTCGTCCCGTGGGCCGCCGAGCGGCCCGACTACACCGCGCTCGAGCAGTGGCTGGCCGGGCCCGCCCCCAAGTACTTCGCCGACGCGAAGCCCCAGATCAAGGCGCTGCGGAGGGCCGGACTCCCCGTCGCGGGGCTCGCGTTCGACACCCGCGTCGCCTCCTGGCTGGTGCAGCCCACCGGGCACCCGGCCACGCTCGCGGCGCAGGTCGCGCAGCACCTCGACGAGACCATGGCGCAGGGCGACCCGAACCAGCTGGTCCCCACCGTCGAGCCGATGGGGCCCGCCACCGAGGCCTGGTACGCGTACCGGCTCGTCGCTCCGCTGCGCGAGCGGCTGGGCGAGGGGATGCTCTCGGTGCTCGTCGACATCGAGCTGCCGATCGTCCAGGTCCTCGCGACGATGGAGCTCACCGGCGTCGCGATCGACGCCGACGTGCTGGCGCGCCTCCGCGCCGAGCTGACCGTCTCGGCCGCCGACCTCGCGAGCCGCGCGTTCGCCGAGATCGGCCACGAGATGAACCTCGGCTCGCCCAAGCAGCTGCAGCAGGTCCTCTTCGAGGAGCTCGACATGCCGCGCACCCGGGCCACGAAGACGGGCTACACCACCGACGCCTCCGCCCTCGCAGACCTGCAGGAGTCGCACCCGCACCCGTTCCTCGGGCTGCTCCTCGAGCACCGCGACGCGACCAAGCTCAAGCAGATCATCGAGACGCTCGAGAAGTCGGTCACCGCCGACGGCCGGATCCACACCAGCTACGACCAGACCGGCACGGCCACCGGCCGGATCTCCTCCAACGACCCGAACCTGCAGAACATCCCCGTCCGCAGCGAGGTGGGCCGCCGCATCCGCACCGCCTTCGTCCACGGAGCGGAGGCGAGCACCCTCCTCACTGCCGACTACTCGCAGATCGAGATGCGGATCATGGCGCACCTCTCCGGGGACGCCGGGCTGATCGAGGCCTTCCACTCCGGCGAGGACCTGCACCGCTTCGTCGGATCGCGGATCTTCGGCGTCGATCCGGGCGACGTCACCTCGGCCATGCGCAACAAGGTCAAGGCGATGTCGTACGGTCTCGCCTACGGCCTGAGCGCCTTCGGCCTGTCGAAGCAGCTGCGCATCTCGAGCGCCGAGGCCAAGCAGCTGATGACCGACTACTTCGTCCGCTTCGGCGCGGTGCGCGATTACCTCCGCAGCGTCGTCGAGCAGGCCCGCGAGACCGGCTACACCGAGACGATCTTCGGACGCCGGCGTCCGTTCCCCGACCTGCAGAGCGCGAACCGCGTCCTCCGCGACAACGCCGAGCGGGCGGCGCTCAACTCGCCGATCCAGGGCTCGGCCGCCGACATCATGAAGCGGGCGATGATCGGCGTGCAGGCCGACCTCGACGAGCAGGGGCTCGGCTCGCGGATGCTCCTCCAGGTGCACGACGAGCTCATCTTCGACGTCGCCCCCGGCGAGGAGGAGCCGCTCGAGGCGATCGTCCGCGGCCGGATGGCGGGAGCCGCCGACCTGAGCGTCCCGCTCGAGGTGCAGGTGGGCCACGGGTCCGACTGGGACGTCGCCGCGCACTGAGCCGGCCGCAGCGCCTGGCTAGGCTCGGAGGCATGAGCACCGACACCCCCCGCGAGCCCACCGCCGTCGACGCCGTCGCCGAGCGCTGGGTCGACACGCTCGTCGACCTCGACCCCACCCTCGGCACCGCGATCGGACGCAGCGGCGCGAACGGCCGCCTGGGCGACTACTCGCCGGCCGGTCTCGAGCGCGCCCGGGCGGCGACCGCCTCGGCCCTCGCCGAGCTCGAGGCCGCCGACCCCGTGGACGACGTCGACCGCGTCACGGTCGCTGACCTCGGCGCCGAGCTCCGGCTCTCCCTGGAAGGGCACGACGCCGGTCTGCCGCTGCGGGACCTCAACGTGATCGCGTCCCCGGCGCAGGAGCTGCGCGACGTCTTCGACCTGATGCCGACGGACGAGGTCGCCGACTGGGAGGCGGTCGCCGAGCGGCTGCTGGCCGTGCCGGCCGCCCTCGAGGGCTACGCGGAGACCCTGCGCGAGGGGATGCGCACCGGCGTGGTCCCGGCCCGCCGCCAGGTCGAGCTCGTCGCCGAGCAGGCGCGGAAGATCGCCGCTCCCCGGGGGTTCTTCGCCGAGCTGGCCGCGGAGGCCGCTCCCGCCGCCGGATCCCTGCCCGCGTCGCTCGCTCAGCGACTGGAGGACGGCGCCCGCCGTGCCTCGGCCGCCTACGGGTCGCTCGCGCAGTTCCTCCGGGGCGAGCTCGCCCCCGCCGCGACCGAGCAGGACGCCGTCGGCCGGGAGCTGTACGCGCTTCACTCCCGCCGCTTCCTCGGCGCTGTCGTCGACCTCGACGAGACCTACGAGTGGGGGATCGAGGAGCTGGCCCGCATGACGTCCGAGCAGGAGGCGATCGCGCGCGAGATCCTGCCCGGCGCCTCCGTCGCCGAGGCGATCGCCCACGTCGAGGCGGACCCGGCGCGCACTCTGCACGGCGTCGACGCTCTGCAGGCCTGGATGCAGGAGACCAGCGACCGCTCCGTCCGCGAGCTCGCCGGCACCGCCTTCGACATCCCGGAGGAGGTGCGCCGCCTCGAGTGCAGGATCGCGCCGACCCAGGAGGGCGGCATCTACTACACCGGTCCGAGCGACGATCTCTCGCGCCCGGGGCGGATGTGGTGGTCGGTCCCGGCCGGAGTCACCGAGTTCGCCACCTGGCGGGAGCTGACCACGGTCTACCACGAGGGCGTCCCGGGCCATCACCTGCAGATCGGCCAGGCCGTCCACAACCGCGCCCGCCTCAACACCTGGCGCCGTCAGCTCGCCGGGACCTCCGGCCACGCCGAGGGCTGGGCGCTCTACGCGGAGCGGCTGATGGAGCGCTTCGGCTACCTCGACGACCCGGCCGACCGCCTGGGCATGCTCGACGGCCAGCGGATGCGCGCGGCGCGCGTCGTGCTGGACATCGGCGTGCACCTCCAGAAGCCGATGCCGGGCTCCGGCACCGTCTGGACCGCCGAGTCGGCCCTCGACTTCATGCGGGCCAACGTGAACATGGACGACGCGTTCGTGCGCTTCGAGGTGAACCGGTACCTCGGCTGGCCGGGGCAGGCTCCGTCCTACAAGATCGGGCAGCGGATCTGGGAGCAGCTGCGCGACGAGGCGGAGGCGCGCGAGGGCGCCGCGTTCTCGCTCGCGGCCTTCCACCGGAGGGCGCTCGACCTCGGCGGCGTCGGTCTCGACACCCTCCGCTCCTCCCTCGCCGGCTGACTCCGGAACCCGCGCCTGGACGGGCGCGGCGAGATTGCCGTGCGCCTCCCGGGGCGTCTAAGCTGGGGTGTCACTTCTGTGGCGCCGCCGTGCCCGCGGCGCGCGAGGAAGGCCGGTCCTCCGGCCGGCCGAGCGCGGCTCCCGGGCCGGAGGCACATCCCTCACCACCGCAGTGGTCACCACTCCGCCGAGCCGCGAGGCCCGCAGGCGGCCGCCGCCCGAGACCCATCCATCCTGGAGCATCCCTTAATGACAACCGCAACGACCGACAAGGCAACCAAGCAGGTCGCGATCAACGACATCGGGTCTGCTGAAGACTTTCTTGCCGCGGTCGAAAAGACTCTGAAGTTCTTCAACGACGGAGACCTCATCGAAGGCACCGTCGTGAAGATCGACCGCGACGAGGTCCTCCTCGACGTCGGCTACAAGACCGAGGGCGTCATCCCCTCGCGCGAGCTCTCCATCAAGCACGACGTCGACCCCTCCGAGGTCGTCAACGTGGGCGACAGCGTCGAGGCCCTCGTCCTCCAGAAGGAGGACAAGGAGGGTCGCCTGATCCTGTCCAAGAAGCGTGCGCAGTACGAGCGCGCGTGGGGCGACGTCGAGAAGATCAAGGAGTCGGACGGCGTCGTCACCGGCTCGGTCATCGAGGTCGTCAAGGGCGGTCTCATCGTCGACATCGGCCTCCGCGGCTTCCTCCCGGCCTCGCTCATCGAGCTGCGCCGCGTCCGCGACCTCACGCCGTACCTCGGCCAGGAGATCGAGGCGAAGATCCTCGAGCTCGACAAGAACCGCAACAACGTGGTCCTGTCGCGTCGCGCGCTCCTCGAGCAGACCCAGTCCGAGAGCCGCACCACGTTCCTGAACAACCTGCACAAGGGTCAGGTCCGCAAGGGCGTCGTGTCGTCGATCGTCAACTTCGGCGCGTTCGTCGACCTCGGCGGCGTCGACGGTCTCGTCCACGTCTCCGAGCTCTCCTGGAAGCACATCGAGCACGCCTCCGAGGTCGTCGAGGTGGGCCAGGAGGTCACCGTCGAGATCCTCGAGGTCGACCTCGACCGCGAGCGCGTGTCGCTCTCGCTCAAGGCGACCCAGGAGGACCCGTGGCAGGTCTTCGCCCGCACCCACGCGATCGGACAGGTCGCGCCGGGCAAGGTCACGAAGCTGGTCCCGTTCGGTGCCTTCGTCCGCGTCGCGGACGGCATCGAGGGCCTCGTCCACATCTCCGAGCTGTCGGGCAAGCACGTCGAGCTCGCCGAGCAGGTCGTGTCGGTCGGCGAAGAGGTGTTCGTCAAGGTCATCGACATCGACCTCGACCGTCGCCGCATCTCCCTCTCGCTCAAGCAGGCGAACGAGAACGTCGACCCCGAGGGCACCGAGTTCGACCCGGCGCTCTACGGCATGGCCACGGAGTACGACGACCAGGGGAACTACAAGTACCCCGAGGGCTTCGACCCCGAGACCAACGAGTGGCGCGAGGGCTTCGAGTCGCAGCGCGAGGCCTGGGAGCTGGAGTACGCCGCTGCTCAGGCGCGCTGGGAGGCCCACAAGGCCCAGGTCGCCAAGTCGCAGGAGGAGGCGGCCACCGTCTCCGAGGGCGTCTCGGTCGGCGCCGGCTTCACCAGCGAGTCGACCACCGGCGGCACCCTCGCCGACGACGAGTCGCTCGCCGCGCTCCGCGAGAAGCTGTCCTCGAACAACTGATCGCGAGCACATCGCATCGAACGGCCGGTCCCCTCGGGGGCCGGCCGTTCGGCGTTCCGGGCGACGGCGCTGGGTAGGGTGGCCGGGTGCATCTCGTCGCCCTCACCGGAGGCATCGCCTCGGGCAAGTCCACCGTCGCCCGCCGTCTCGCCGAGCACGGAGCGGTGGTGGTCGACGCCGACGTCCTCGCGCGCGAGGTCGTCGAGCCGGGGGAGCCGGCGCTGGCGGCGATCGCCGAGCGCTTCGGCCCGTCCGTGATCCGCGCGGACGGCGCGCTCGACCGCCCGGCGCTCGGCGCGATCGTCTTCTCGGACGCGGCGGCCCGCGCCGACCTCAATGCGATCACCCATCCGGCGGTGACCCTCCGTTCGCAGCGGCTGTTCGCGGAGGCCGCCGAGGCGGACCCGGCCGCGGTGGTCGTCTACGACGTCCCCCTCCTGGCCGAGGGCCGTGGAGCGGGGGAGTTCGACGAGGTGGTCGTCGTGCACGCGCCGCAGCACCTCCGCATCGAGCGTCTCGTCGCCCTCCGGGGACTGACCGAGGAGGAGGCTCGTGCGCGGGTCTCGTCGCAGGCGAGCGACGAGGAGCGCCTCGCCCTCGCCGACGTCGTGATCGACTCCTCCGGCATGCTGGAGGAGACGCTCGCTCGGACCGACGCGCTGTGGGAGCGTCTCGCCCGCTGACGGTCCGTCCCGGACACCCGCCCTCGTGGCCGAGCGGCCCGGCCGGAGAGCGCACCCCCGTTCGCCGCCAGCGCACGCGCCGTCCGGTGTCGGTGGTCGCGGCTACGCTTCGAACCATGGAGCCAACCCGTGCCGTGCACCCGTTCGAGGTCATCAGCGAGTACAAGCCGAGCGGTGACCAGCCCGGCGCGATCGCCGATCTGAGCGCCCGCATCAACGCCGGCGAGACCGATGTCGTCCTGCTGGGCGCCACCGGGACCGGCAAGTCCGCGACCACGGCCTGGCTCGTCGAGGCCGTGCAGCGCCCCACGCTCGTGCTCGCGCACAACAAGACCCTCGCCGCGCAGCTCGCCAACGAGTTCCGCGAGCTGTTCCCCAACAACGCCGTCGAGTACTTCGTCTCGTACTACGACTACTACCAGCCCGAGGCCTACGTCCCGCAGACGGACACCTTCATCGAGAAGGACAGCTCGGTCAACGCCGAGGTCGAGCGGCTGCGCCACTCCACCACGAACTCGCTCCTGAGCCGCCGCGACGTGATCGTGGTGTCGACCGTCTCCTGCATCTACGGCCTCGGCCAGCCCGAGCAGTACCTCGAGGCGATGGTGGCGCTCCAGGTCGGCCAGCGGGTCGACCGGGACCGCCTCATCCGCAAGTTCGTGTCGATGCAGTACGCGCGCAACGACGTCGACTTCGCCCGCGGCACCTTCCGGGTGCGGGGCGACACGATCGAGATCATCCCGATGTACGAGGAGCTCGCGATCCGGATCGAGATGTTCGGCGACGAGATCGAGGCGCTCTACACGCTCCACCCGCTCACCGGCGACATCGTCCGGAAGCTCGACTCCGTGTCGGTCTTCCCCGGCTCGCACTACGTCGCCAGCCAGGACGTCATGCACCGTGCGATCGACACCATCCAGCAGGAGCTCGAGGTGCGCCTGGCCGACCTCGAGAAGCAGAACAAGCTCCTCGAGGCGCAGCGCCTGCGGATGCGCACGACCTTCGATCTCGAGATGATGCAGCAGATCGGATTCTGCTCCGGCATCGAGAACTACTCCCGCCACATCGACGGCCGCGAGTCGGGCGAGGCCCCGCACTGCCTGCTCGACTACTTCCCGGACGACTTCCTCGTCGTGATCGACGAGTCGCACGTGACGGTGCCGCAGATCGGTGCGATGTACGAGGGCGACGCCTCCCGCAAGCGCACGCTGGTCGAGCACGGCTTCCGCCTGCCCTCGGCGATGGACAACCGGCCCCTGAAGTGGGAGGAGTTCAAGTCTCGCGTCGGTCAGACCGTCTACCTCTCGGCGACCCCGGGCCGCTACGAGATGGGCATCGCCGACGGCATCGTCGAGCAGATCATCCGCCCGACCGGCCTGATCGATCCCGAGATCGTCGTCAAGCCGACGAAGGGCCAGATCGACGACCTGCTCGAGGAGATCAAGCGCCGCACCGAGCGCGACGAGCGCGTGCTCGTCACGACGCTGACGAAGCGCATGGCCGAGGAGCTCACCGACTTCCTCACGGAGGCCGGCGTCCGGGTCCGCTACCTGCACTCCGACGTCGACACCCTGCGGCGCGTCGAGCTCCTCTCGGAGCTGCGGGCGGGCGTGTACGACGTCCTGGTCGGCATCAACCTGCTGCGCGAGGGGCTCGACCTGCCGGAGGTCTCGCTCGTGGCGATCCTCGACGCCGACAAGGAGGGCTTCCTCCGCTCGTCCACGTCGCTCATCCAGACGATCGGCCGTGCGGCGCGCAACGTCTCTGGCGAGGTCCACATGTACGCCGACAAGGTGACGGACTCGATGCGGCTCGCGATCGACGAGACCGACCGCCGACGCGAGAAGCAGGTCGCCTACAACCTCGACCACGGCATCGACCCGACGCCGCTGCGGAAGAAGATCGCCGACATCACCGACGCCCTCGCCCGCGAGGGGGCCGACACCGCCAAGCTGCTCGCCGGGCGCGACGCCAAGAAGAAGAGCCCGACGCCGAACCTGCGCCGTCAGGGTCTCGCTGCGAACGGCGGCAACGATCTCGAGGCGATCATCTCCGACCTCAACGGGCAGATGCTCCAGGCGGCGGGCGAGCTCAAGTTCGAGCTCGCGGCCCGGCTGCGGGACGAGGTCCAGGAGCTCAAGCGCGAGCTCCGCCAGATGGAGAAGGCCGGGCACCTGTCCTGATCGGGGGCGCTGATCCGCAAGGGGAGGGGCCCGCGGATCAGCGCCCAGCGAACGCCACGGGCGATGTCGGTGGCTCCGCATACACTTTCGGAGTGTCGATCCTGAACGCCGTTACGGACCCCTCCTCCACCCCCTCTCCCTCCTTCCACCGCTTCGTCTCCTCGCTCGACGAGTCGTCCTCGAAGCTGGTGGTGAGCGGCGCGCGGGTGCACAACCTGCAGAACGTCGACCTCGAGATCCCGCGCGACTCGATGGTGGTGTTCACCGGTCTCTCGGGCTCGGGCAAGTCCTCCCTGGCCTTCGACACGATCTTCGCGGAGGGCCAGCGGCGCTACGTCGAGTCACTCTCCGCGTACGCCCGCCAGTTCCTCGGGCAGGTGGACCGGCCGGACGTCGACTTCATCGAGGGCCTCAGCCCCGCGGTCTCGATCGACCAGAAGTCGACGAACCGCAACCCGCGCTCCACCGTCGGCACGATCACCGAGATCTTCGACTACATGCGTCTGCTGTGGGCGCGCATCGGCGTCCCGCACTGCCCCATCTGCAGCGAGCGGATCTCCGCGCAGACCGTGCAGCAGATCGCCGACCAGCTGATGGAGCTCGAGACCGGTACCCGCTACCAGATCCTCAGCCCCGTCGTCTCGCAGAAGAAGGGCGAGTTCGTCGACCTCTTCAAGGAGCTGACCGCGGGCGGCTACTCCCGCGCCATGGTGGACGGGAAGCTCGTCCAGCTGAGCGAGCCGCCGGTGCTCAAGAAGCAGTACAAGCACGACATCTCCGTCGTGGTCGACCGGCTCGTGGCCGGCCCCGACATCCTCGGGCGCCTCACCGACTCGCTCGAGACGGCCCTGCGGCTCACCGACGGCCTCGTGCAGATCAACTACGTCGACGGCGAGGGCGACGGCGCCTGGACCACCTACTCCGAGAAGCTGTCCTGCCCCAACAACCACCCGATCTCGCTGACCGAGATCGAGCCGCGGACCTTCTCCTTCAACGCGCCCTTCGGCGCCTGCCCGGAGTGCTCGGGCCTCGGCACGCGCATGTCGGTCGACGACGAGCTGCTGCTCGGCGACCCCGACCTGAGCATCGCCGAGGGCGTCATCATCCCCTGGACCACCCAGGGCAAGGGCTTGTTCCAGTACTACGAGAAGCTGCTCGACGGCCTCTCCCGCGACCTCGGCTTCACGCTCACCACCCCGTGGAAGCGCCTCAGCACCGAGGTGCAGCAGGCCGTCCTCCACGGCGACAACTTCGAGGTCAAGGTCAAGTGGAAGAACCGCTACGGCCGCGAGATGAGCTACACCTCGGGCTTCGAGGGCGTCGTGCCCTACATCGAGCGCCAGTTCGTCCAGGCCGAGACCGACGTCCAGCGCACCCGTTGGTCCGAGTTCCTCCGCGAGGTGCCCTGCCCCGTGTGCAAGGGCTCCCGCCTGAAGCCGGAGGTGCTCGCCGTGCTCGTGCACGGGGCGAGCATCGCGGACGTGGCCGACCTCAGCCTCGGCGACGCCCAGGACTTCATGAGCCGGCTCGAGCTGACCGACCGCGAGGCGCACATCGCCGCGCAGGTGCTGCGCGAGATCCGCGCGCGCATCGACTTCCTCATCGAGGTCGGGCTCAACTACCTCAACCTCTCGCGCGCCGCCGCCTCCCTGTCGGGCGGCGAGGCGCAGCGCATCCGCCTGGCGACCCAGATCGGCTCCGGGCTGACCGGCGTGCTCTACGTGCTCGACGAGCCGAGCATCGGCCTGCACCAGCGCGACAACCGCCGCCTGATCGACACCCTCATCAAGCTGCGCGACCTGGGCAACACGCTGATCGTGGTCGAGCACGACGAGGACACCATCCGCACCGCCGACTGGATCGTCGACATCGGCCCGGGCGCCGGGGTCAACGGCGGCAAGGTCGTGCACTCCGGCTCCTACGAGTCGCTGCTCGAGAACACCCACTCGCTCACCGGCGACTACGTCTCGGGCCGCAAGGCGATCGAGGTCCCGAAGAAGCGGCGGAAGATCGACCGCAAGCGGATGATCAAGGTCGTCGGGGCGAACGCCAACAACCTCCGCAAGGTCGACGCGGAGTTCCCGCTCGGCACGTTCGTCGCGGTCACCGGGGTCTCCGGCTCCGGCAAGAGCACCCTCGTGAACGACATCCTCTACCGCGTGCTCGCCAACCAGCTCAACGGCGCCCGCAAGGTGCCGGGCAAGCACACGCGCGTCACCGGCCTCGAGAACCTCGACAAGGTCGTGCACGTCGACCAGAATCCGATCGGCCGCACGCCGCGCTCGAACCCCGCCACCTACACGGGCGTGTTCGACCGCATCCGCAACCTCTTCGCCGAGACCACCGAGGCGAAGGCGCGGGGGTACCTGCCCGGCCGCTTCAGCTTCAACGTCAAGGGCGGCCGCTGCGAGGCCTGCTCGGGCGACGGCACCATCAAGATCGAGATGAACTTCCTGCCCGACGTCTACGTGGCGTGCGAGGTCTGCGGGGGAGCGCGCTACAACCGCGACACCCTGACCGTGCACTACAAGGGCAAGAACATCGCCGAGGTGCTCGACATGCCGATCGCCGAGGCGGCCGACTTCTTCGAGCCGATCACGGCGATCCACCGCTTCCTCCGCACGCTGGTGGAGGTGGGCCTCGGCTACGTCCGCCTCGGGCAGAGCGCGACCACGCTCTCCGGCGGCGAGGCGCAGCGCGTCAAGCTGGCGACCGAGCTCCAGCGCCGCTCCAACGGCCGCAGCGTCTACGTGCTCGACGAGCCGACGACGGGCCTGCACTTCGAGGACGTCCGCAAGCTCCTCCTCGTCCTCAACGGCCTGGTCGACAAGGGCAACACGGTGATCACCATCGAGCACAACCTCGACGTCATCAAGTCGGCAGACTGGCTGATCGACATGGGTCCCGAGGGCGGCGCCGGCGGCGGACAGGTGGTCGCGGTGGGCACCCCCGAGCACGTGGCGAAGGTCGAGGGCAGCCACACCGGCATGTTCCTCGCCGAGATCCTCGGCTGACGCGAGCGAGAGGCATGGCGCAGACAGTCGACTTCCGGCCGAAGCCGGGTGAGATCCCGACCCTCCCGGGCGTGTACCGCTTCACGGACGCCCGGGGGCGGGTGCTCTACGTGGGCAAGGCCAAGAACCTCCGCGCGCGGCTGAGCAACTACTTCGCCCCGCTGCCGAGCCTGCACGAGCGCACCCGCCGGATGGTCACCTCGGCCTCCGGGGTCGAGTGGACCGTCGTCGGCACCGACGTCGAGGCCCTGCAGCTCGAGTTCACCTGGATCAACGAGTTCGATCCCCCGTTCAACGTCAAGTTCCGCGACGACAAGTCCTACCCCTACATGGCGGTGACGCTCGGCGACGAGGCCCCGCGGGTGATGGTCACGCGGAACGCCAAGATCAGGAAGGCCCGCTACTTCGGGCCCTACCCCAAGATCTGGGCGATCCACGAGACGATCGACCTGATGATCAAGGCGTTCCCGATCAGGACCTGCAACGACTCCAACTACAAGCGCGCCATGCAGAGCGGCAAGCCCTGCTTCGCGTCGCAGATCGGCCGCTGCGGCGGGCCCTGCTCCCACCGCGTCACCTTCGCCGAGCACCGCGAGATGGTCGACCGCTTCGTCGCCTTCATGGGCAGCCACGACCGCCGGATGATCGGCGAGCTCGAGAAGGAGATGCGCGAGGCTGCGGCGGCGATGGAGTACGAGCGCGCGGGGAAGCTTCGCGATCAGGCCGCCGCCCTCGACGCGGTCCTGGCCAAGAGCGCGGTCGTGCTCAAGGACAACGTGGACGTCGACCTCTACGCGATCGTCCACGACGAGCTCGCCGCCTCCGTGCAGCAGTTCCGGGTCCGCGGCGGGCGCATCCGCGGCGAGCGGGGCTGGGTCGTCGACAAGGAGCTCGACATGAGCACGGCGGAGCTCGTCGACACGGCACTCCAGGCCGCCTACGAGACCGGCGACGTCCCGCCCCGGGAGGTCGTCGTGCCGGAGCTGCCCGAGGACACCGAGGCGCTCGAGGAGTGGCTGAGCGGACTGCGCGGCACGAACGTGCGCCTCCGAGCGGCCCAGCGCGGAGACAAGGCCGCCCTCCTCGAGACGGCGACGCAGAACGCGAAGCACTCGCTGATGCTCTACAAGACCCGCCGCTCCGCCGACTTCACCGCTCGGACGCAGGCTCTGGAGGACATCCGCGACGCCCTCGGCATGAGCGAGGCGCCGCTCCGGATGGAGTGCTACGACGTCTCCCACCTCAGCGGCACCAACATCGTCGCCTCGATGGTGGTCTTCGAGGACGGGCTCGCGCGGAAGGACCAGTACCGGCGGTTCTCCATCGCGGAGTCGACGGACGACACCGAGTCGCTGCACCAGGTGCTCACCCGCCGCCTCGCGTACCTCCGCGAGCCGGTCGAGCCCGCGGCGGTCGACCCCGAGACCGGCGAGGCCAATCGGCGCAAGTTCTCGTACCCCCCGCAGCTGCTGATCGTCGACGGCGGTCAGCCGCAGGTCGCAGCCGCGCAGCGCGCGCTCGACGAGTCCGGGGTGACCGGCATCACCCTCTGCGGGATCGCCAAGCGCCTCGAGGAGATCTGGCTGCCGGACTCCGACTTCCCCGTCATCCTGCCGCGCAACAGCGATGCGCTCTTCCTCTTCCAGCGCATCCGCGACGAGGCGCACCGCTTCGCGATCACCCACCAGAGGACGCGTCGCAAGCGCGACATCTCGTCGCAGCTGGCCGAGGTGCCCGGGCTCGGAGGCACGCGAGTCCGCGACCTGCTGAAGCACTTCGGATCCGTCGCCCGGCTCCGCGAGGCGGGCGAGGCCGAGATCGCCGAGGTCAAGGGCATCGGCCCGACGCTGGCGGGCGCGATCCACGCGCACCTGCATCCGGACGGGTCCGCCGTCGGGGGCACGCCCTAGGCTGGAGGCCCGCGCTCCGGGGGAGAGCGGCCGGTGCCCCGCACCGAGGACACGAGCAGACACGAGCACGGAGAGCGCATGAGCACGGAGAGCGAGCAGCAGGACGTGCTGATCGTCACGGGGATGTCCGGAGCGGGCCGGTCCACCGCCGCGAACGCGCTGGAGGACCTCGGCTGGTACGTCGTCGACAACCTGCCGCCGCAGATGCTGCGCCCGCTGGTCGACCTGGCGCAGCGTGCGGGGGACACGCTGCCGAAGATCGCGGCGGTCGTCGACGTCCGCGGACGCGACTTCTTCGAGGACCTCGGCGACATCGTCCGCGAGCTGCGCGCCGGGGTCGACCTCCGAGTGGTGTTCCTCGAGGCCACCGACGCCGCGCTCGTCCGCCGCTTCGAGCAGGTGCGCCGTCCGCACCCGCTGCAGGGCCGGGGGACCCTCCTCGACGGCATCTCCGCCGAGCGGACGCGCCTCGCTCAGCTGCGGGAGTCGGCCGACATCGTCATCGACACCTCGGACCTCAACATCCACCAGCTGGCCACCAGCATCACCGAGCGCTTCGCCGAGGCCGGCCGCGCGGGCCTCCAGGTCACGGTGATGAGCTTCGGCTTCAAGTACGGGCTGCCGACGGACGCCGACATGGTGGCCGACGCGCGGTTCCTGCCGAACCCGTACTGGATCCCGGAGCTGCGTCCGCACACGGGTCTCGACGAAGAGGTGAGAGACTACGTGCTGGCCCAGCAGGGCGCCGAGGAGTTCATCGACTCCTACTCCCGGGCCCTGCGCCCCGTGCTCGACGGCTACCAGCGCGAGAACAAGCGCCACGCGACCATCGCGATCGGCTGCACGGGAGGCAAGCACCGCTCCGTCGCGGTCGCGGGCCGTGTCGCGGCCCGTCTGGCCGAGCTGCCGGGCGTCGCCGTCAACGTGGCGCACCGCGACCTCGGCCGAGAATGATCCCCGCGCGCTCAGTCGCGCACCCGACGTAAGGAAGACTCCGTGGCCCTCACCGCAGACGTCAAGGGCGAACTGGTCGCGATCGTCTCGCGCAAGAACACCGTCCGTGCCGCCGAACTGGCGACCATCCTCCGCTTCTCCGGAGGACTGCACATCATCTCCAACCGCCTCGCGGTCGAGGTCGAGCTCGACTCCGCCCCGCTCGCGACCCGCGTGCGCCGCGACCTCGCCGAGCTGTACGGCGTCCGCAGCGAGGGCAGCATCGTCTCGGCCGGCGGATCCCGGAGGACCACGAGCTGGCTGGTGCGCGTCGTCGAGGGCGGGGACACCCTCGCCCGGCAGACCGGCCTCCTCGACCAGCGGGGCCGGCCCGTCCGCGGCCTGCCCAACCGCCTCACGACCGGCTCCCGCGAGGAGCTCGCCGCCCTGTGGCGCGGCGCCTTCCTCGCCCAGGGCTCGCTGACCGACCCGGGCCGCTCCGCGGCGCTCGAGATCATCTGCCCCGGCAACGAGGCGGCCATGGCGATCGTCGGAGCCGCCGGACGCCTGGGAGTCCAGGCCAAGTCCCGCGAGGTGCGCGGCGTCCACCGGGTCGTCATCCGCGACGGCGAGAGCATCAGCGCGATGCTCACCCTGATGGGCGCGACCGCGACCGTCGCGAGCTGGGAGGAGCTGCGCCAGCGCCGCGAGGTGCGGGCGACCGCGAACCGCCTCGTCAACTTCGACGACGCGAACCTCCGCCGCTCCGCCCAGGCCGCCGTCGCGGCGTGCGCCCGCGTCGAGCGCGCGATGGAGATCCTGGGCGACGACATCCCCGAGCACCTTCGCTACGCCGGGCGCCTGCGCCTCGCGCACCGCGACGCGAGCCTCGACGAGCTCGGCCACCACGCCGATCCGCCGATGACGAAGGACGCCGTCGCCGGCCGCATCCGCCGCCTCCTCGCGATGGCCGACAAGCGCGCGTCCGACCTCGACATCCCGGGCACCGACGCGAACCTCCCGGCCGAGCTGCAGGACCTGTAGACCCGGCCGCACGGCGCGCCCCGCCCGGCGAACGCTGAGTGTCTCCTGGTCGAACAACGCAAGCCCTCCGAACGCGGAGGGGCCCCCTCGCTAGACTGATCGGGTCGCTCAGGACACTCCCGGCCCTCCTCCTCCGCCTCGCGGAGGACGCCGAGACGCCGGCGGGTCGCACGGGAGCGACGACCACGAACAGGAGATCGCACATGGCTGACTACACGCTCGCCGAACTGCCCTACGACTACTCGGCCCTCGAGCCGAACATCAGTGGGCGGATCATGGAGCTCCACCACGACAAGCACCACGCGACGTACGTGGCCGGGGCGAACACCGCCCTCGCCTCGCTGCAGGAGGCTCGCGACAGCGAGAACCTCGCGAACGTGAACAAGCTCCAGAAGGACCTCGCCTTCAACCTCGCCGGTCACGTGAACCACACCGTGTTCTGGAACAACCTCTCGCCGGACGGCGGCGACAAGCCCGTCGGCGAGCTCGCCGCGGCCATCGACGACAACTTCGGGTCGTTCGACAAGTTCCGCGCCCACTTCACCGCCTCGGCCCTCGGCATCCAGGGCTCCGGCTGGTCGATCCTCGCCTGGGACTCTCTCGGCGAGAAGCTCATCATCGAGCAGCTCTACGACCACCAGGGCAACCTCGCCGCGGCGACCGTCCCGGTCCTCCTCCTCGACATGTGGGAGCACGCCTTCTACCTCGACTACGTCAACGTGAAGGCCGACTACGTCAAGGCGTTCTGGAACATCGTGAACTGGGCCGACGTCTCCGCGCGCTTCGAGAAGGCCCGCGAGAAGACTTCGGGCCTGCTGCTACTGTCGTAGCGATCTCGGCGTCCCGGGCCCCGCGTCCGGGACGCCCTGTCGTCGGCTTCCACCCCTCCACTGCACCGTCGAGGTGCCTTTCCTCACCAGGAGATATCTGTGTCCGTCAAGATCGGCATCAACGGCTTCGGCCGTATCGGCCGTAACTTCTTCCGTGCAGCCCTCGCCAAGGGCAGCGACCTCGAGATCGTCGCGGTCAACGACCTCACCGACAACAAGGCCCTCGCGCACCTCCTGAAGTACGACTCCATCACGGGCCGCCTCGACGCGACCGTCGAGCTCGACGGCGACCGCATCGTCGTCAACGGCAAGCCGATCATCGTCCTCGAGGAGCGCGACCCCGCGAACCTCCCCTGGGGCGAGCTGGGAGTCGACGTCGTCATCGAGTCGACCGGCCGCTTCACCAAGTCGGAGGACGCGCGCAAGCACATCACCGCGGGTGCCAAGAAGGTCATCGTCTCCGCTCCCGCCACCGGCAGCGACGTCGCGACCCTGGTCCTCGGCGTGAACGAGAACACCTACGACCCCGCGACGCACGACATCATCTCGAACGCGTCCTGCACCACGAACTGCCTCGCGCCGCTCGCCAAGGTGCTGCTCGACAACTTCGGCATCGAGCGCGGCCTGATGACCACGGTCCACGCGTACACCGCCGACCAGAACCTCCAGGACGGCCCGCACAGCGACCTGCGTCGCGCCCGCGCCGCCGCCGTCAACATCATCCCGACCTCGACCGGTGCCGCCAAGGCGCTCGGCCTGGTCATCCCGGAGCTCGTCGGCAAGCTCGACGGCTACGCCCTCCGCGTCCCGGTCCCGACCGGCTCGATCACCGACCTCACCGTCGAGCTGACCAAGCCCGCCACCGTCGAGGAGATCAACGCGGCGTACAAGGCGGCCTCCGAGGGAGACCTCAAGGGCATCCTCAAGTACACCGAGGACCCGATCGTCTCGAGCGACATCGTGACCGACCCGCACTCGTCGATCTTCGATGCGGGCCTCACGAAGGTCATCGGCAGCCAGGTCAAGGTCGCCTCCTGGTACGACAACGAGTGGGGCTACTCCAACCGCCTCGTCGACGTCACCGAGTTCGTCGCCGGCAAGCTCTAAGGGCTGCGCGCAGTGACGTACCGCACTCTGGACTCACTGGGCTCCCTCGCAGGCAAGCGCGTCGTCGTCCGCTGCGATCTGAACGTCCCCCTGAAGGACGGAACGATCACGGATGACGGCCGCGTGCGCGCGTCGGTGCCCACGCTCCAGCGTCTGGTCTCCGAGGGCGCCCGAGTCGTGGTCGTGAGCCACCTCGGGCGCCCCGAGGGGAAGCCCGAGGCGAAGTACAGCCTCGCTCCCGTCGCCGCCCGCCTCGGCGAGCTGCTCGACGCTCCGGTGGCCTTCGCCGAGGACACCGTCGGGGAGGCGGCGTCGGCCGCCGTCGACGCCCTCGAGGACGGCCAGGTCGTCGTCCTCGAGAACCTCCGGTTCAACGCCGGCGAGACGAGCAAGGACGAAGCCGAGCGCCGCACCTTCGCCGAGAAGCTGGCCGCCTACGGCGACGCCTTCGTCTCCGACGGGTTCGGCGTCGTGCACCGCAAGCAGGCGAGCGTCTACGAGCTCGCCGAGCTTCTCCCCAGCGCCGCCGGCACGCTGATCGCGGCCGAGCTCGAGGTGCTGGAGCGGCTCACCGAGAAGCCCGAGCGCCCCTACGCGGTCGTCCTCGGCGGCTCGAAGGTCTCGGACAAGCTCGGCGTGATCGAGCACCTGCTGCCGAAGGTCGACTCGATCCTCATCGGCGGCGGAATGCTGTTCACCTTCCTCAAGGCCCAGGGCCACGAGGTCGGCGCCAGCCTGCTGGAGGCGGACCAGGTCGACACCGTGCTCGGCTACCTCGCGAAGGCGAAGGAGCTGGGCGTGGAGATCGTCCTGCCGACGGACGTCGTCGTGGCGTCGGAGTTCGGCCCCGACGCCGAGCACCAGGTCGCCTCGGCCGACGCGATCGAGGGCACGCCCTTCGGTGAGAAGGGCCTCGGCCTGGACATCGGACCGGACACCGCCGCGCACTTCGCCGAGATCATCGCGGCGTCCGAGACGGTGTTCTGGAACGGCCCCATGGGCGTCTTCGAGCTCGAGCCGTTCGCGGCGGGCACCAAGACCGTCGCGAAGGCGCTCACCGAGGTCGACGGCCTCAGCGTCGTCGGCGGAGGCGACTCCGCCGCGGCCGTCCGCGCCCTCGGGTTCCGTGACGACCAGTTCGGCCACATCTCGACGGGAGGCGGAGCGAGCCTCGAATTCCTCGAGGGCAAGCGCCTCCCCGGACTGGAGGTCCTCGGATGGTAGACACCGCCGCCCGCACCCCGCTCATCGCCGGCAACTGGAAGATGAACCTGGACCACCTCCAGGCCATCGCCTTCGTGCAGAAGCTGGCGTGGAGCCTTAAGGACGCCGACCACGACTTCGACGGCGTCGAGGTCGCGGTGTTCCCGCCCTTCACGGACCTCCGGCCCGTGCAGATCCTCGTCGACTCGGACAAGCTGCCGCTCAAGTACGGTGCGCAGGACGTCTCGAAGTTTGACAGCGGCGCCTACACCGGTGAGATCTCGGGCCAGTTCCTGAAGCAGCTCGACTGCGACTACGTGATCGTCGGCCACTCGGAGCGTCGCACGCTCCACGGCGAGACGGACGCGGACATCGCCGCGAAGTCGGCTGCGGCCCTCCAGCACGGCGTCGCTCCGATCATCTGCGTCGGCGAGACCGCGGAGGACCTCGAGAAGCACGGCCCGTCGGCCGTGCCGGTCGCCCAGCTGAAGGAGGCCCTCACCGGCCTCCCCGCGGACGCCGACCTCGTCGTCGCCTACGAGCCGGTCTGGGCCATCGGCTCCGGACAGGCCGCGACGCCCGAGCAGGCCCAGCAGGTCTGCAAGGCGCTCCGCGGTGTCGTCGCCGACGTCCTCGGCGCCGACACCGCCGCGAAGACCCGCATCCTCTACGGCGGCTCCGTGAAGTCCGGCAACATCGCCGGCTTCATGCGCGAGCCCGACGTCGACGGAGCACTCGTCGGAGGCGCCAGCCTCCAGGTCGACGAGTTCGCGGCGATCGCGCGATTCCGGAACCACGTCGGGGTCTGAGCTGCTGCGACGAGAGGGCGGGCCCATCGGGCCCGCCCTCTCGTCGTCCACGCCGCTCCCTGCACGGCGTGGCGCGGTCGGCTTCGCGACGGGGCGCGGTTCCGAGAGCGGGATGCGTTCGGCTACGTCGATCCGCTGGGACGCGGATCGCCGGTTCGCCTCGCTTCGTCCACGCCGCTCCCCGCGCGGCGTGGCGCGGTCGGCTTCGCGACGGGGCGCGGTTCCGAGAGCGGGATGCGTTCGGCTACGGAGATCCGCTGGGACGCGGATCGCCGGTTCGCCTCGGAGATCCCACACCGGCATCACGCGTTGGCCGGTCCGGGGCTGTCGGCTCGTCGCGGGGTGTCGTCCGAGAGCGTGGCGCGTTCGGCTCGATCGATCCGCTGGTACGTGGACCACAGGCTCGCGGTCCAGCGACTGAAGAGGTTGTCGAGGGCACCGCGACGAGGCCACCCGCTCCGCCCCTCGACGGACACTCGTATACATCGCCCCGAACACGGGACGACGCATTCCTCGCGGATTCGCAGGCGCCGTTATACTCGTCGGGGCGCGCAACGCGCCAGAACTTCGAAAGGTACCGCGTGGACATCCTCCAGGTCGTGCTCCAGGTCATCCTGGGCATCACGAGCCTCCTGCTCACCATGCTGATCCTGCTCCACAAGGGGCGCGGCGGCGGACTGTCCGACATGTTCGGGGGCGGAGTCACCTCCAACCTCGGCGCGTCGGGCGTCGCCGAGCGCAACCTCAACCGCATCACCGTGATCCTGGGCGTCGTCTGGCTGGCCTGCATCGTGGTGCTCGGACTCATCACCAAGTTCACCACCGGAGCATAGGGGTACTCGCAATGGCATCAGGCGGCAGTGCAATCCGCGGTTCGCGCGTCGGCGCAGGACCCATGGGCGAGCAGGACCGGGGCTTCCACGCGGAGCGCGTCGCGGTCTCCTACTGGGACGCTCTCGGCAACGAGACGGTGCGCCACTTCTCGGCGGCCCTCCCCGAGGACGAGATCCCTGAGGTGATCGACTCGCCGCAGTCCGGTCTCCCCGCGGGCCGCGACCGGGCGAACCCGCCGCAGGTCGCGAAGACCGAGCCCTACAAGACGCACCTCGCCTACGTGAAGGAGCGCCGCACCGAGGCCGAGGCGGCTCAGCTCCTCGAGGAGGCGCTGCAGCAGCTGCGCGCCCGACGAGGCACCGCGACCCCGTCCTGATCCTCACCGGACGACGAACGACGGAAGGCCCGCCCCCTCGGGGGACGGGCCTTCCGTCGTTTCCGGACCGTGCTCAGTAGCTCGGAGCGATGAGCGACTCGGGGACCTCGGCCGCTGCCTCCTGGTCGACGAAGAACACCGTGCGCTTGCGGCCGAACGCGCCCGACGCGGGCACCTCGTTCGTGCTGGCACCCGCGAGCGCGAGGCCCAGGGCCGAGGCCTTGTCGGCGCCGGCGAGCACCATCCAGATGCGGTCCGACTGGTTGATCAGCGGCAGCGTGAGGGTGAGGCGCTCGGGCGGCGGCTTCGGCGAGTTGCGGACAGCGAGGACGCCGGGCGTCGTGGAGCGGATCGCGGAGCGCTCGGGGAACAGCGACGCGATGTGCCCGTCCGGCCCGACGCCGAGGAAGGTGATGTCGAAGCGCGGGTAGTCGCGCCCCTCGGAGGCGTGCTCGCGCAGCTCCGCGTCGTAGGCAGCGGCGGCGCCGTCGAGGTCCAGGCCCTCGTCCGAGGCCGGGTAGGAGTGCACGTTCGCCGCCGGCACATCGAGGACGCTGAAGAGGTCCCCGGCCTGGACGTCGTTGCGGTCCTCGTGGCCGCGGGGCACCCAGCGCTCATCGCCCCACCAGAAGTGCACGCGCGACCAGTCCACGTTGCCGGCGGCGGAGGAGGAGCCGATCTCCTTGAGCGTGGCGGCTCCCATCGTCCCTCCGGTGAGCACGACGTTCGCCGAACCCAGGTCGTCGAGGACGTCGATCGTCTTGGTGAGGAACCGGGCGGCGACCGAGCCGGCGAGGGTCTGCTTGTCGCGGTGGACCAGCACGCGGCGTTCGGTGGTCATCTCAGGGGACTCCTTCGGGTTCGGGTGCCGATCGGCGGGGTTCGGCTCCGTGTCGGGAAGCTCTGAGGCGTGGGCGCCCTGGACGGGCGCCCACGCCTCAGGAGGCGCTGCGGGCCTCGGCCTTCTCAGTGAGCATGTCGACCCCGCGCGAGATCACTTCACCGTACAGGTCATCCGGGTCGAGCCGGCGCAGCTCCTCCGCCAGGCAGTCCCGGAGGCTGCGGCGGGGGAGCGAGATGTCGTGGACCGGCTGATCGGGCTGCGTGAGCGTCGCGACGTTGGGCACCGAGCGCTCGAGCTCGATCACTCCGGAGTCGCGGATGAGCCGCACGCCGTGGATCCCGCTGGACCCGGTGGCGCTGATCGTGAGCTCGTGGTCGACGGGGATGTCGAGCTCGAGCTGCAGCCAGGCGGCGAGCAGGATCGTCGAGGGGGAGTCGGGCGCGCCCGAGACCTCGACGGCCGTGATCGGCTCGTAGGGCGGCTGGTCGAGCACGGCTGCGAGCTGCGCGCGCCAGAGGGTGAGGCGGGTCCAGGCGAAGTCGGTGTCGCCGGGGGCATAGGTGGAGGCGAGGTGGTGCAGCGCCTCCGCCGGGTTCGACTGGGCCGACGCGTCGGTGATCCGCCGGGTGGCGATCCGGCCGATCGGGGACGCGGAGGCGTTGTCCGGAGCGCTGTTCGGCCACCAGGCCACGACGGGGGCGTCGGGGAGGAGCAGGCCCGTGACCAGGCTCTCCTCGTCCTCGGCCGCGTCCCCGTAGGGACGGAGCACGACGACCTCGCTCGCGCCGGCGTCGCCTCCGACCCGGATCTGCGCGTCGACCCGCGCCGTCGCGTCGACCGGGACCGTGGTGGTGCCGTCGTCTTTCGAGACCACGATGACGCGCATCGGGTGCTCGCGGGACGCGTCGTTCGCGGCTTCGATGGCCTCCTCCTCGTGACCCCGGGAGGTCGCGATGATGAGGGTGAGGACGCGGCCGAGGGCGACGGCGCCGCCCTCCTCGCGGATCTTGACGAGGGTCTTCGAGACCTCGCTCGTCGTGGTGTCGGGCAGATCGACGATCATGGACGCCTCCAGGTGCGGCCGTCGCGGGCGAGGAGCTCGTCGGCGGAATCGGGGCCCCAGGTTCCGGGGCGGTACTGCTCGGGCTGGCCCTGCGTGGCCCAGAACTCCTCGATCGGGTCGAGGATCTTCCAGGACAGCTCGACCTCCTCGTGCCGGGGGAAGAGCGGCGGCTCGCCCAGGAGGACGTCGAGGATGAGACGCTCGTAGGCCTCGGGACTCGCCTCGGTGAACGCGTGGCCGTAGCCGAAGTCCATCGTCACGTCGCGCACCTGCATGCCGGCGCCGGGCACCTTCGAGCCGAAGCGCATGGTGACGCCCTCGTCGGGCTGGACCCGGATGACGAGCGCGTTCTGGCCCAGCGACGTGGTCTGGCTCTCGGCGAAGAGCTGCTTCGGTGCCCGCTTGAACACGACCGCGATCTCGGTGACGCGGCGGCCGAGGCGCTTGCCGGCCCGCAGGTAGAACGGCACGCCGGCCCAGCGTCGGGTGCCGATGTCCAGGCGCATGGCGGCGTAGGTCTCGGTGGTCGAGGTGGGGCTCATGCCGTCCTCCTCGAGGAAGCCGAGCACCTTCTCGCCGCCCTGCCAGCCGCCGGCGTACTGCCCGCGGGCGGTCGCGGTGGAGAGGTCGGCGGGGAGGCGGACGGCCGCGAGGACCTTCTCCTTCTCCGCACGGAGGTCGGCCGCGTCGAACGAGATCGGCTCCTCCATGGCGGTCAGGGCGAGCAGCTGCAGCAGGTGGTTCTGGATGACGTCGCGCGCCGCTCCGATGCCGTCGTAGTAGCCCGCGCGCCCGCCCACGCCGATGTCCTCGGCCATGGTGATCTGCACGTGGTCGACGTAGTTCGAGTTCCAGAGCGGCTCGTACATCATGTTGGCGAAGCGGAGGGCCAGGATGTTCTGGACCGTCTCCTTGCCGAGGTAGTGGTCGATCCGGAAGACGGAGTCGGGCGGGAAGACCGACTCGACGACGTCGTTCAGCTCGCGAGCCGTCTTCAGGTCGCTGCCGAACGGCTTCTCGATGACGACGCGGCGCCACTGGCCGTCCTTCTGCTCGGCGAGGCCGGAGCTGCGCAGCTGCTCGGTGACCTGCGGGAAGGACTTCGGGGGGATCGAGAGGTAGAAGGCGAAGTTGCCGTTCGTGCCGCGCTCGCGGTCGAGGTCGTCGACGGTCGTCTTCAGGCGGGCGAACGCCTCGGGGTCGTCGAACTCGCCCTGCACGAACCGGATGCCCTGCGCGAGCTGCGCCCAGACCTCCTCGTGGAACTCGGTGCGGGCGTGCTTCTTCACGGAGTCGTGGACGACCTGCTCGAAGTCCTGGTCGTCCCAGTCGCGCCGGGCGAATCCGACGAGGGCGAAGCCGGGAGGCAGGAGGCCGCGGTTGGCGAGATCGTAGACCGCGGGCATGAGCTTCTTGCGGGAGAGGTCGCCGGTCACGCCGAAGATGACGAGGCCGCTGGGCCCGGCGATCCGGTTCAACCGGCGGTCGAAGCTCAACCTCAGCGGATTGAACTCGGGGGTGATGTCCACAGACATGTGCAGTGTCCTTCTGTGTGCCGGTGGGACCGGCGCACTGCTATCGGTGAGGGAGGGGGAGGAGCGGGCGGGCCCGGCTGCTGCCCCGGGAAGTGGTCGCGGGACGACCGCGGGCACGCCGCCGCGCGCTCGAGAGCGCAGCGGCGGCGTGCCCGTCGGATCAGGTGTTGAGGGCCTCGAAGAGCGCCTCGAGGTCGGCCTCGGGGTCGGTCAGCGTGAGGGTCAGCACCGGCCGGCCGTGCTCGGCGAGCACGCTCGCGTCGCCGGCGGCCTGCGCCAGGATGAGCTGGCCGAAGGTGAACGGGCTGTCCGGGATCTCGAGGTCCACGTCGGAGCGCTCGGTGATCTGGAGGAACACGCCGGTCGGCGCCCCTCCCTTGTGGTACTGCCCGGTCGAGTGCAGGAAGCGCGGGCCCCACCCGAAGGTGACGGGGCGCTGGGCCTGCGCGGCGAGGAGGTCGCGCACGCCCTCGAGCTGCGGGAGCGCGAGGCGGTCGACGTACGCCTGGATCGAGACGTAGCCGCCGTCGCCCAGCTGCGCGAGGAGGCGGTCGACAGCGGCGGCGACGGTCGAGACGCCCTCGGTGACGCTGCTGCTGCCGGTGACCTCGATGCCCGCGTCGGTGAACGCGGGCGCCTCGGGCTCGGGGCGCTTCTCGAGCAGGGCCCGGGTCGCGACCTTCGCCGACTCGACGTCGGGCTGGTCGAACGGGTTGATGCCCAGGAGGCGACCCGCGACGGCGACGGCGTACTCCCACGTCAGCATCTGAGCGCCGAGCGAGCCGGAGAGGAGGATCTCGCCCTCGTGGCGGTCGCGCGGGAACAGGTGCAGCGCCGTGGCGTCCTCGACCAGGCGGACGACCTGCACGTCGGGCAGGTCCTCCGAGAGCTCGGGGGCCAGCGTGCCGAGGACGACGGGGAGGATGCCCGTGCCGTCCTTGCCGGTGGACTCGGCGATCAGCTGCTCCGCCCAGTCGGCGAAGCCGACGATGTCGGTCCCGTCGGCGACGATCGCGAGCTTGTCGCGGCGCGGGCTGGTCGCGGCGATCGCCGCTCCGAGGATCAGGCCCGGGTTCTCGGGGGAGTCCACGGCGAGCCCGAGGGAGGCCTCGGCCGCCTCGTCGAGGAGGGCCTCGATGTCGGCGCCGGCGAGCCCGGACGGCACGAGGCCGAACGCGGAGAGCGCCGAGAAGCGCCCGCCGATGTTCGGGTCGGCGTTGAACACGCGGTAGCCGGCCTCGCGGGAGGAGGTGTCCAGGGGCGAGCCCGGGTCGGTCACGATGACGATGCGGTCGAGCGGATCGATGCCCGCCTCCGTGAACGCCTTCTCGTAGGCCTTCTTCTGGCTCGCGGTCTCGACGGTCGAGCCGGACTTCGAGGAGATGACGACCGCGGTCGACGCGAGCCGGTCGTTCAGGGCCGCGAGCACCTGGCCGGGCGCCGTCGAGTCGAGCACGGTGAGCTCGACGCCGGCGGTGCGGGTGATGACCTCGGGCGCGAGCGAGGAGCCGCCCATGCCGCCGAGGACGATGTGGTCGACGCCCTTGGCCTGGAACTCCTCGCGCAGGGCGAGGATCTGGGGGATCAGGGGGCGGGAGACGGTGGTCGACTCGGTCCACCCGAGGCGCTTGGCCGCCTCCTCCTCCGCCGCGGCGCCCCACAGGGTGGGGGCCTGGGCGGTGATGCCGGACGCGACCTCGTCGGCGACGAGCTCCGGGACGACGCGGTCGACGGCCTTCTCGGCGTCTCCGCTGACGTGGATCTGGATGGCCATGATCAGGCCTGCGCCTTCGCGCCCTCGAGCGCCGCGGTGACGGTGTCGAGCAGCTCGTTCCAGGAGACGATGAACTTCTCCACGCCCTCCTTCTCGAGCAGCTCGGTGACGTCGGCGTACGAGACGCCCTGCGCCGCGACGGCGTCGAGGACGGCGTTCGCGTCGGCGTACGAGCCGGTGACGGTGTCGCCGGTGATGACGCCGTGGTCGAAGGTCGCCTCGAGGGTCTTCTCGGGCATCGTGTTGACCACGCCGGCCGCGACGAGCTCGGTCACGTAGAGGGTGTCGGGGAGGTCGGTCGACTTGACGCCGGTCGAGGCCCAGAGGGGGCGCTGGCGGTTGGCGCCGGACTCCTGGAGCAGCAGGGCGCGCTCGGTGGCGAACGCCTCGACGAAGACCTCGTAGGCCAGCTGCGCGTTGGCGACGCCGGACTTGCTCTTGAGGGCGCGGGCCTCGTCGGTGCCGACGGCCTCGAGGCGCTTGTCGATCTCGGTGTCGACGCGCGAGACGAAGAACGAGGCGACGGAGTGGATGGTCGACAGGTCGATGCCGGCGTCCTTGGCCTTCTCGAGGCCGGCCAGGTACGCGTTGATGACGGCGCGGTAGCGGGCGAGCGAGAAGATCAGGGTGACGTTCACCGAGATGCCGGAGCCGATGACCTCCGTGATGGCCTCGAGGCCCTCGACGGTCGCGGGGATCTTGATCATCGCGTTGGGGCGGTCGACCTTGGCCCAGAGGGCCTTGGCCTGCTCGATGGTGCCCTGGGCGTCGTGCGCCAGGCCGGGCTCGACCTCGATCGACACGCGGCCGTCGTAGCCGTTGGTCGCGTCGTAGATCGGGCGGAAGATGTCGGACGCCGCGGCGACGTCGTCGGTGGTGATCTCGAAGACGGCGTCGGTCACCGAGGTGCCGGCGGAGGCGAGCTCGCGCACCTGGGCGTCGTAGGACTCGCCGTTGGTCAGGGCCGCGGCGAAGATCGTGGGGTTCGTGGTGACTCCGACGACGTTCTTCTCCTCGATGAGCTTCTGCAGCCCTCCGGTGGAGATGCGCGAGCGGGAGAGGTCGTCGAGCCAGATGCTGACGCCAGCGGCGGAGAGCTCTGCGGTGGGGGTGTTCTCGGTCATGTCTCTTCTTCTTCTGCGTAGGTGGTGCGTGGTGTGAGGGGGAGCCGCTGCTCCGACGGCGAAGGCCGCGTCCGTGGTGGACGCGGCCTTCGGGTCAGGAGGCTGCGAGCGACTCCTTGGCGGCGGACAGTGCCGCCTCGGTGGTGATCCCGAACTCGCGGAACAGGGTCTTGTAGTCGGCCGAGGCGCCGAAGTGCTCGATCGAGACGGAGCGGCCGGCGTCGCCGACGTACTTCTGCCAGCCCAGGCTCAGGCCGGCCTCGATCGAGACGCGCGCCTTCACCGAGGAGGGCAGGACCTTCTCGCGGTACTCGGCGTCCTGCTCCTCGAACCACTCGAGGGACGGAGCCGAGACGACGCGGGCGTTGACGCCTTCGCTCCTCAGGGCCTCGCGCGCCTCGACGGCGATCTGGACCTCGGAGCCGGTCGCGATGAAGATCACGTCCGGGGTGCCGCCCGGCGCCTCGGCCAGGATGTAGGCACCACGGGCGACGTTCGCGGCGGAGGCGAAGGTCTCGCCCTCCGCGTCGCCCTCGCCGCGCTCGAACACCGGGATGTTCTGACGGGTGAGCGCGAGGCCGGCGGGGCCCTCGCGGCGCTCGAGGATGGTCTTCCAGGCGTAGGCGACCTCGTTCGCGTCGCCGGGGCGGACGATGTCCAGGCCCGGGATCGCGCGGAGGGTCGACAGCTGCTCGACCGGCTGGTGCGTCGGGCCGTCCTCGCCGAGCGCCACGGAGTCGTGGGTCCAGACGTAGATGGCCGGCGCCTTCATGAGCGCGGCGAGACGGACCGCCGGGCGCATGTAGTCGGAGAAGATCAGGAAGGTGCCGCCGAAGGGGCGGGTGTTGCCGTGCAGGACGATCCCGTTGAGGATCGCGCCCATGGCGTGCTCGCGGATGCCGAAGTGCAGCACGCGGCCGCCCTTCTTCCCGGTCCACTCGTGGGTCGAGAACTCCGTCGGGACGAAGGAGCCGGCTCCCTCGATCGTCGTGTTGTTCGACTCGGCGAGGTCGGCGGAGCCGCCCCACAGCTCGGGGATCACGCCGGCGAGGGCGTTGATGACCTTGCCGGATGCAGCGCGGGTCGAGACCTCCTTGCCGGGCTCGAAGACGGGGAGCGCCTCCTGGACGCCCTCGGGCAGCTCGCCCGAGAGGACCCGGTCGAGCAGCTCCTTCTTCTCGGGGTTCGCGGACGCCCAGGCGGCGAGCTGCTCGTCCCACTCGGCGTGCTGGGCCTGGCCGCGCTCGACGGCCTTGCGGGTGTGCTCGATGACCTCGTCGGCGACGTCGAAGGTCTTCTCGGGGTCGAAGCCGAGCACCTCCTTGAGTCCGCGGAGCTCGTCGGCGCCCAGGGCGGAGCCGTGGATCTTGCCGGTGTTCTGCTTCTTCGGCGACGGCCAGCCGATGATGGTGCGCAGGATGATGAGCGACGGCTTGTCGGTCTCGCCCTTCGCGGCCTCGATCGCGGCGTGCAGCTCGGCGACGTCCTCGTGGTACTCGCCCGTCTTCTTCCAGTCGACGACCTGGACCTGCCAGTCGTAGGCCTCGTAGCGCGCCTTGACGTCCTCGGTGAAGGCGATGTTGGTGTCGTCCTCGATCGAGATCTGGTTGGAGTCGTAGATGACGACCAGGTTGCCGAGCTTCTGGTGGCCGGCCAGCGAGGAGGCCTCGCTGGTGACGCCCTCCTGCAGGTCGCCGTCGCCGGCGATCACGTAGACGAAGTGGTCGAACGGGGAGGTGCCCGCGGCGGCCTCCGGGTCGAACAGGTCGCGCTCGAAGCGCGAGGCGTAGGCGAAGCCCACGGCGGAGGCGAGGCCCTGGCCGAGCGGCCCTGTGGTGATCTCGACGCCGTCGGTGTGGCCGTACTCCGGGTGGCCCGGGGTCTTCGAGCCCCAGGTGCGCAGCGCCTTGAGGTCGTCGAGCTCGAGTCCGTAGCCGCCCAGGTAGAACTGGACGTACTGGGTCAGCGACGAGTGGCCGACCGACAGGATGAACCGGTCGCGGCCGATCCAGGTCGCGTCGGACGGATCGCGGCGCATGACCTTCTGGAACAGGAGGTAGGCGGCGGGCGCGAGGCTCATGGCGGTTCCGGGATGGCCGTTGCCGACCTTCTCGACCGCATCCGCGGCGAGAACCCTCGCCGTGTCGACTGCCTTCTCGTCAATGGATTCCCATTGCAGTTCTGACACTTGGTACTGACCCTTCTCGAGACGTGGGGCAGACGGGGACCGTCCGCCCTCTCGCATGGTGGAGCACGCCGCATGACGACTTCGACACGATGCTCCGGCGACGGCCCTCTCGGCCCCGTGCCGACGATCGTCGGGCGGGCTCGGGTGCGTGCCGGGCGCTCTGGCGAGCAGTCCCGAGTATACGGAGGGGGGTGCGCCGCTGACCGGGGGTTGCGTGGTCGCATATGTCTGCGTCCGATTGGACAAGCGTGCACGCCGGGCCCGGCTCCCGGACGGGCGCATTACACTCGTTCGGGATCATCGAATCGTTAGAGGAGCAATGGACGCAGTCGTGGAGACCACCGCCGTCGAGCGGGACGGGGCGTCGCCGACGACCCTCTCGCGCAAGGTGAAGGCCTTCGTCGCTCTGACGAAGCCGCGCGTGATCGAGCTGCTCCTCGTGGTGACTGCTCCGACGATGATCCTGGCGCAGGGCGGGATCCCGAATCTGCTGCTGGTCCTCAACGTCCTGATCGGCGGCGCCCTGAGCGCCGGGTCCGCGGGCGCGTTCAACTGCTACTTCGACCGCGACATCGACCGGATCATGAACCGGACGAAGAACCGGCCGCTCGTGACCGGGGAGATCTCGGACCGGGCCGCGCTCGTCTTCGCGACCACGATCGGCGTCCTGTCGATCGTCTGGCTCGGCCTCACTGCCAACTGGCTCTCCGCGGGCCTCTCGCTCGCCGCGATCCTGATCTACGTCGTGTTCTACACGCTCTTCCTCAAGCGCCGGACGCCGCAGAACATCGTGTGGGGCGGCATCGCGGGCTGCATGCCGGTGCTGATCGGCTGGGCGGCGGTCACCGGCTCGCTCGACTGGGCCCCCGTCATCCTCTTCTCCGTCATCTTCCTCTGGACGCCGCCGCACTACTGGCCGTTGTCGATGAAGTACCGGGACGACTACCAGGCCGCCGGCGTGCCGATGCTGGCCGTCGTGCGCGGGCGCACGATCGTCGGGCTCCAGGTCATCCTCTACGCCTGGGCCACCGTCGCCTGCTCGCTCCTGCTGATCCCCGTCGCCGGAATGGGGGTGCTCTACACGGTGGTCGCGCTCGGCAGCGGAGTCTGGTTCATCGCCGAGACGCACCGCCTCTACAGCCTCGCGATCCGTCACGAGCACGTCTCGCCGATGCGGGTGTTCCACGGGTCCATCGGATACCTCACCCTGCTCTTCCTCGCCGTCGGCATCGACCCGCTGCTGCCCTTCTGATGGTGACGCCGTTCTCCTTGCTCGCCGAGCGGGTGACCCTCGGTCCGCGCGCACTGCGCTGGGGGACCACCGCGGCGCTCGTCGCGAGCATCCTGATCATCTTCTTCGGGGGCGTCGTCCGGCTGACCGGCTCGGGCCTCGGCTGCCCCACCTGGCCGGCGTGCGAGCCGGGCTCGCTCACCTCGACACCCGAGCTCGGGATCCACGGCTTCATCGAGTTCACGAACCGCGCGTTCACCGGCGTCCTCGTGGTCGCGGTGGGCTGGGCGATCACGGCCGCGCGCCTGCAGAAGCCGCGCGACCGCACCATGACCCGGCTCGCCTGGTCGCAGTTCTGGCTCGTCGTCGCGAACGCCCTCGCGGGCGGCGCGACCGTGCACTCGGGCCTGAACCCGTACATCGTGGCCGGGCACTTCGTTCTCGCCATCGCCCTCCTCACCACCACCGCACTGACGTGGCACCGCGCCCACCGCTCGCAGTCCGTGGCCTTCGAGCCGGACCGCGCGACGCGGGCGCTCAGCATCGGGCTCGTCGGCCTGACGCTCCTCGTCATCCTCGTGGGGACCCTCGTGACGGGGACCGGCCCGCACGCCGGCGACTCCGCGGAGGTGCCCCGCATGCAGTTCCACTGGGAGAGCGTGACCGTCGTGCACGGCGTGCTCGGCACAGCGGTGCTCGTCGTGGGCGCCGCGCTGCTCCTGCGCCTGTCGCGGGCGGCGGGCTCGGAGCTCGCCCGGCGGCGCGTGATCGCCTT
Organism: Rathayibacter sp. AY1E8; assembly: GCF_002931415.1. Taxonomy (NCBI): domain Bacteria; kingdom Bacillati; phylum Actinomycetota; class Actinomycetes; order Micrococcales; family Microbacteriaceae; genus Rathayibacter; species Rathayibacter sp. AY1E8. Next base: position 6,949 of record NZ_PSVI01000008.1, on the reverse strand, counting down.
CCTCGTGGTCGTCGTGCTGCAGGCGCTGGTCGGGGTGGCGCAGTCGCTCACCGCGCTGCCCGAGACGCTCGTCGCGGTGCACCTCCTCGGCTCGGCGCTCATCTGGGTCGGCGCGGTCCGCGTGCTGCTCGACGTGAACCCGAGGCTGTTCACCGTGCGCGCCCAGCGCCGGGGCGCCGCCCAGGAGCTCCAGCCCGCCGCCTGACCGCGGGCTCCGGCTCGGCGGAGAGCAGGTGCCGCCGGAGGCGCAGGAGCACGCGGGGGAGCGCCCGCAGCGGGAGGTCGGCCGCGATCGCGCGGGCGAGAGGGCCGAACGCCCGTGCGGGTCCGGTCGGCAGGCCGGCGCCCACCAGTGCGGTCACGAGTCGTGCGGGGATCGGGGTCGATGCGTCGTTCGTCATGGCGGAACCGAATCACGGACCACCGACACCGGTATGGCCATGCGCGTCTGGAGGCACGTCACCGGTGCCCGGCCGACACCCAGGTGCGGAGGTTCCGCTGAACGGCGGACGCCGGTAGAATGAGAAGCTGGTCACGGTTCGACGCACCCTGCGCACGTGATCCGCACACGGCCCGATGGAGCGCCGACGCACACCTCCGGAATCCAGGGACGCACATCATCCGCTCCGCGCATCAGATCGATCGCGCGACCGGCCGGAGAGCACCCGCGGGCCACCCCCGGGGGAATGACTCCGGGACCCGACCGGTTAGCAGTGGGTAGGAAACGAGGTACACATGTCAGACATCCTGATCGACCGCCCCGAGCTCGAGAGCCTGGGCGTCTACGAGTTCGGCTGGTCCGACTCGGACTCCGCCGGAGCCTCCGCGCGACGCGGCATCTCGCCCGAGGTCGTCTCCGACATCTCCGCGCTCAAGAACGAGCCCGCCTGGATGCGCGACCGCCGCATGAAGGCCCTGAAGCTCTTCGAGCGCAAGCCCATGCCGACGTGGGGCGCCGACCTGTCGGACATCGACTTCGACAACATCAAGTACTTCGTCCGCTCCACCGAGAAGCAGGCGCAGACCTGGGACGACCTCCCGGACGACATCAAGAACACGTACGAGAAGCTCGGCATCCCGGAGGCGGAGCGCCAGCGCCTCGTCGGCGGCGTCGCGGCCCAGTACGAGTCCGAGGTCGTCTACCACCAGATCCGCGAGGACCTGGAGGAGCAGGGCGTCATCTTCATGGACACCGACACGGCGCTGCGCGAGCACCCCGAGATCTTCGAGGAGTACTTCGGCACCGTCATCCCCGCGGGCGACAACAAGTTCGCGGCGCTGAACACCGCCGTCTGGTCCGGCGGCTCCTTCGTGTACGTCCCCAAGGGCGTCCACGTCGACATCCCGCTGCAGGCCTACTTCCGGATCAACACCGAGAACATGGGCCAGTTCGAGCGGACCCTGATCATCGCGGACGAGGACAGCTACGTCCACTACATCGAGGGCTGCACGGCTCCGATCTACAAGTCGGACTCGCTGCACTCGGCCGTGGTCGAGATCATCGTGAAGAAGAACGCCCGCGTGCGCTACACGACGATCCAGAACTGGTCGAACAACGTCTACAACCTCGTCACCAAGCGCGCGATCGCGCACGAGGGCGCGACGATGGAGTGGATCGACGGCAACATCGGCTCCAAGGTCACGATGAAGTACCCGTCGATCTTCCTGGTCGGCGAGCACGCCAAGGGCGAGACCCTCTCCGTCGCGTTCGCGGGCCCCGGCCAGCACCAGGACGCCGGCGCGAAGATGGTCCACATGGCGCCGTACACGCAGTCGTCGATCGTCTCGAAGTCGATCGCCCGCGGCGGCGGTCGCGCCGGATACCGCGGCGAGGTCCGGGTGGACGCGAACGCGCACCACTCGGCGAACACCGTGCGCTGCGACGCCCTCCTGGTCGACACCATCTCGCGCTCCGACACCTACCCGGCGATCGACATCCGCGTCGACGACGTGCAGCTCGGCCACGAGGCGACGGTGTCGAAGGTCAGCGAGGAGCAGCTCTTCTACCTGATGTCGCGCGGCCTGCCGGAGGACGAGGCCATGGCCATGATCGTTCGCGGCTTCATCGAGCCGATCGCGCGCGAGCTGCCCATGGAGTACGCCCTCGAGCTGAACAAGCTCATCGAGATGGGGATGGAGGGCAGCGTCGGTTGACGCCCGCCTCCCCCCTCGAAGGGGCGCCCGGACGGGGCGCCCCGCACCCATCGAAAGGAACCACCGCCAGATGACGGTCCCCACGAGCGCCGCGACCCCCGAGATCGACGGCGCGGCCGCCGCTGAGCGCCTGGGCATCAGCGCCCACTCCGACGGGGCGTTCACGCCCGTGCAGACGCGCTCCGAGCGCTTAGCGTCGGTCGACGTCGAGGCCTTCGAGGCCGTCACCGGCCGCGAGATCGCCTGGAAGCTGACGCCCGTCGCCCGCCTGGGCGATCTCATCGACGGCGCGCTCGACGGCTCGCCCGCCCCGGTCGAGCACACGGCGGTGGACGGTGTCGACGTCTCGTGGGTCGGCCGCGACGACCAGCGGATCGGCACTGCCGGCCTCCCCGAGGACCGCGCCGCCGCGAACGCCTGGTCGAGCTTCGAGAAGGCTCTCGCCGTCCGCGTGACGGGAGAGGACGAGAAGGTCGCCACCCTCGTCCGCTCGGGCCTCGGCTCCGCACCCCGCGCCGCGCACACGATCATCGAGGCGGCGCCCTACGCCCGCGCCGTCGTCGTGCTGCAGAACGAGGGGGAGGCCTCCCTCGCGGAGAACGTGGAGATCCTCGTCGGCGAGGGCGCGCAGCTCACCGTCGTCACCGTGCAGGAGTGGGCGGACGACGCCCGGCACCTGGCCAACCACTTCGTGCGGGTCGGACGCGACGCGAAGGTGAAGCACATCGTGGTCACCCTCGGCGGCTCCATCGTCCGGGTGAACCCCTCGGCGCACCTCGTCGAGCGCGGAGCGGACGGCGAGCTCTTCGGTCTGTACTTCGCCGACGGCGGCCAGCACCTCGAGCAGCAGGTGTACGTCGACCACGACGCCCCCGACACCCGCAGCCGCGTGACCTACAAGGGCGCGCTGCAGGGCGAGGGCGCGCGCACCGTCTGGATCGGCGACGTCCTGATCCGCAACAGCGCCACCGGCACCGACAGCTACGAGCAGAACCGCAACCTGGTCCTCTCGGACGGCACGCGCGCCGACTCCATCCCGAACCTCGAGATCGAGACCGGTGACATCGCCGGAGCGGGGCACGCCTCGGCGACCGGCCGCTTCGACGACGAGCAGCTCTTCTACCTGCAGTCCCGCGGGATCCGCGAGGACGAGGCGCGACGCCTGGTCGTGCGCGGGTTCCTCAGCGAGATCGTGCAGCAGATCAAGGTCGCCGAGCTCGAGGACCGACTGCAGCTCGCGATCGAGGCGGAGCTCGCCGGCAGCGCCGGCCAGACCGGCTCCTCCCGCGGAGCGGCGGTCACCGCATGAGCAACGCCGCGATGATCTGCTCGGTCTCCGAGCTGATCCCCAACCAGGCCATGCGGGTCGAGGTCGACGGAGTCGCGATCGCGGTCGTGCAGGACTCCGCCGGCGAGATCCACGCCATCGGCGACACCTGCACCCACGGCGAGATCTCGCTCTCCGAGGGCTTCGTCGAGGGCGACAGCCTCGAGTGCTGGGCGCACGGCTCCCAGTTCTCCCTCCGCACCGGCACCCCCCTGAACCTCCCGGCCTACGAGCCGGTCCCCGTCTTCGTCGTCGAGATCATCGACGGCGACGTCTACATCGACCCGACCGTCACGAAGGAAGTCTGAATGTCCGTTCTCCAGATCAGCGATCTCCACGTCAGTGTCGAGACCGAGCAGGGGACCAAGCAGATCCTCCGCGGTGTCGATCTCACCATCAACCAGGGTGAGATCCACGCGATCATGGGCCCGAACGGGTCCGGCAAGTCCACCCTCGCGTACACGATCGCGGGACACCCCAAGTACCACGTCGACGGCGGCTCGATCACCCTCGACGGCGTCGAGGTACTCGACATGTCCGTCGACGAGCGCGCCCGCGCGGGCCTCTTCCTCGCCATGCAGTACCCGGTCGAGATCCCCGGTGTGACCAACACCAACTTCCTCCGCACCGCCAAGACCGCGATCGCCGGCGAGGCGCCCGCCATCCGCACGTGGACGAAGGACGTCAAGTCGGCGATGGCGAACCTCCGCATGGACTCGTCCTTCGCGGCGCGCAACGTCAACGAGGGCTTCTCGGGCGGCGAGAAGAAGCGCAACGAGATCCTCCAGCTCGAGCTGCTCGCCCCGCAGTTCGCCGTCCTCGACGAGACCGACTCCGGCCTCGACGTCGACGCGCTCAAGATCGTGTCGGAGGGCGTCAACCGCGCCCACCAGAGCACCGGTCTCGGCGTGCTGCTGATCACGCACTACACGCGGATCCTCCGCTACATCCAGCCCGACTTCGTCCACGTCTTCGTCGCCGGCCGCGTCGCCGAGCAGGGCGGCAAGGAGCTCGCCACCCGGCTCGAGGACGAGGGCTACGACCGCTTCCTGACCTCGGCGACGGTCTGATCATGGCGGTCACCACTCTCGAGCCGAAGCTCTTCGACCAGGTCGAGGAGGCCCTCAAGGACGTCATGGACCCCGAGCTCGGGGTCAACGTGGTCGACCTGGGACTCATCTACGACCTGGGCTGGGACGACGAGAACGACGCCCTCGTCATCCATATGACCCTCACCTCGGCGGGCTGCCCGCTGACCGACGTGCTCGAGGAGCAGACCGCCGAGTCGCTCGACGGCATCGTCGAGGCGTTCCGGATCAACTGGGTCTGGATGCCGCCGTGGGGTCCCGACCGGATCACCGAGGACGGGCGCGACATGATGCGCGCACTCGGCTTCTCGATCTAGCCGCTGCACACCGACGCCGAAGGGCCGGGAGGAGTCGTCCTCCCGGCCCTTCGGCGTTCCTGTCGTCTTCAGCCTGTCGCAGTCCGTCGTGGAGTCGGAACGGCCGGGCGGGACGGCTCCGGAGTCCGGGGCCGTCGTCGTCCCCGCCGGTCGAGTCGGTGGAGTCTCCACCGATGTCAAGTAGGAGGACCGGGCGGCTCGACCTCTGCCGGATGCCCGAAGGGCCGGGAGGAATCGTCCTCCCGGCCCTTCGGGCATCCGTGCGACCGCTCAGCGCGAGCGTCGCGAGAGCATCGCCCAGGTGGTGGGGAGCAGCGCGGCAGCGACCAGCGCCTTGAGCGCGTCGCCGACCAGGAAGGGCACGAGTCCCGCGGAGAGGACGGAGCCGAGGTCGGCGGGCAGCCCCAGCGAGGCGAGGGCGGCGGCCAGCCAGGGCAGGCCGACGAGGTAGATGGTGGCGGTGCCGGCGAGGAAGGTCACCAGCGTGCCGAGGACGCGACGGTCCCACTGCCGCTGGGCGAGCCACCCGGTGACGATCGACGCGAGGACGAAGCCGACGATGTAGCCGCCGGTGGGACCCGCGAGGACCGCCCAGCCGTGCGAGCCCTCGGTGAAGACCGGGGCGCCGAGAGCGCCGACGAGCGCGTACACGAGCATGGAGAGCGCGCCGCGGAGTGCGCCGAGCGTCGTGCCGACCAGGAGGACCGCGAAGGTCTGGCCCGTGAAGGGCACCGGCCACATCGGGATGAACAGCTGCGCCATCGCCGCGGTGAGACCCGCACCCGCGAGCACCAGCAGGGCGTCGGTCGCGACGGAGCGGGTGACGAGCCGGTCGGCGAGGACCGGGCGCGGGAGGGCGGAAGAGGAAGGGGACATGGGTGATCTCCGAGAGTCCTGGTCGCCCGAGAGCGAGGAGCGAGCGCGTCCGCGGTGAGCGGACGTGGATCCGCCCCGCGGCTCAGGAAATATACTAGGGGGCTGCCGCATCGCGGCCCCTTGCCCCACTCCTCCCGAACCGAACGCCATTTCTTGGCGGGAACGGACAGCACTGTGCTCAGCGTGCACGACCTCGAACTCCGAGTCGGCGCCCGACTCCTGATGGAGAACGTCTCCTTCCGGGTGGGCGACGGCGACAAGGTCGGCCTCGTCGGCCGCAACGGGGCGGGGAAGACGACGCTGACCAAGGTCCTCGCGGGCGACCTCATCGCCTCGAAGGGCACGGTCGACCGCGGCGGCGAGATCGGCTACCTCCCTCAGGACCCGCGCTCCGGCGACCCGGAGGAGCTCGCGCGCACCCGCATCCTCGACGCCCGCGGGCTGGGGCAGCTGGTGCTCGGCATGCAGGAGGCGACGGTCGCGATGTCGAGCAGCGACACCTCCGTGAGCGAGGCCGGCATGAAGAAGTACGGCAACCTCACGGACCGCTTCCTCTCCCTCGGCGGATACGCGGCTGAGGCGGAGGCCGCGTCGATCGCGAGCAACCTCAACCTCCCCGACCGGATCCTCGACCAGCCGCTCAAGACGCTCTCCGGTGGCCAGCGGCGCCGCATCGAGCTCGCGCGCATCCTCTTCTCCGACGCGAGCACGCTGATCCTCGACGAGCCGACGAACCACCTCGACGCCGACTCCGTCGTCTGGCTCCGCGAGTTCCTCAAGAACTACCGCGGCGGCTTCATCGTGATCAGCCACGACATCGAGCTGGTCGGCGAGACCGTGAACCGCGTCTTCTACCTCGACGCCAATCGCCAGGTCATCGACGTCTACAACATGAACTGGAAGAACTACCAGCGCCAGCGCGCCGCCGACGAGGAGCGCCGCAAGAAGGAGCGGGTCAACGTCGAGAAGAAGGCCGGCGCCCTCCAGCTGCAGGCCGCGAAGTTCGGCGCAAAGGCCTCGAAGGCCGCAGCGGCGCACCAGATGGTCGCGCGGGCCGAGCGCATGCTCAGCGGGCTCGAGGAGGTCCGCGCGGTCGATCGCGAGGTCGACGGCGGTGAAGATCTCGAGCGAGCCGTAGCTCTTCGACAGGTTCTGAGCCTGCAGAGGGGTGCGACCGCAGGCGGACG